>JAFZUN010000027.1 GCA_017618315.1 Spirochaetales bacterium | reverse complement strand
CTTACTGCTCTGACTCCTTCCACTACGGTCTCTCCATCAAACATGGCCTGTGCAAAAGATACTGTCCTGCGGATTACCGTGGGTTTCTCGATATCAAGGCAAATGACCCTGAATCCGCTGTTATGGAGCCTTATTATTGTCGCGGTGGCAAGATCCCCTGCACCCCTGACGATTATCAGTTTGTCAAAAACAGAATCAGTTGAGCTCTTCATAAAGAATCCCCTCCCTCGCGCTTGCCGTACATACATAGACATCTTGCGGATAATCAAGGCCTCTTAGCATACCAGTATCCTTGAAGTCCTCAGCACCGTTGAAGACTATTGCCCTGCTTCCCTTCAGGCTTCCTTTCAGAAGACCTTCAGGATCATTCAGATACCAGTTCAGATAGGATCGGTCAACAACCACATTCCTGTCATCTCCGAATGCCACTTCCCTTGCCTCATGTCCGATTCCCCAAAGACCCATGACTGATACCGTATATGTCGTAAATGGCAGTATGACTGGGTCTCTTTGTGCGTGGATCTTAAAAGGAAGTCTTCTGGAGCCATCAGCCTCGCAGATTATCGCATCATATCGCTTAATCAGGACATCAAAGATTTCAACAGGTGGACATCTCCACTTTCCTGTCTCCTTGTCCTCCAGAGCATAGATCACAGAACACGGGCATTCAGGGGCAAAGGACAGAACCGAATCATCAGAGAATATCCCGTCTGTCTTATAGTCATGCAAATATGGTGACATTATCTTTGTGGTGGTGGTCATCAGGACCCTCTTCCCGCTTGAGCGCAGATAAGAGGCAAACTCCGTCATCAGCGTTGTCTTACCGCCCCCGCCAGTAATTGAGATGAATGTCTTTTCCGTGCATGCCTTGCGGCTCAGAACTTCATAAAGGTCCATGCCATTAGTTTAGAACAAAAACAATGGTTGCGCAAACAACTTGCAGACTATATCCTTTGAAAAGGAGATTCCCATGAGCAGATATTACAGCCAGTTCCTTGAGGCAATGAAGACAGGCGGTTATGAGACACTTGAGAGGCGTACAGATTTCTTAACCGGTTCTGAGGCGCTCTACCGTGACGGGGAGCTTCTTGTAAGTGACAACGGAAAAGAAATTGAGAGCCCCGACCTTGTTGAGAGCATCACTGCGGAACCTCATCTGGTGCTCTTTGGTTGCGGGCATGTAGGAAAGGCCCTGTATGACCTAGCCGTACTCCAGGACATGAGGTTGACCGTTATAGACTCAAGGGAGGAGCTTCTCACAGAAACAAGGTTCCCGAAGGCCACACGGATCACAGGATCCTATGACAAGATACTTGCAGCGGAATATCCTTCCTTCATCTCCCCTTACTACTGCATTTTCACTCACGGGCACACATATGACTCGGACTGCCTGCTGTACACAATCAGACATCCGCATTCATATATAGGCATGATAGGATCAAAGGCCAAGATCGCACACTGTTTTGACAACATGAGATCACATGGAATAACAGAGTGCCAGCTGGCTGAGGTTCATTCTCCCATAGGACTTTCCATAAATGCTGTTACACCCCAGGAGATAGCAGTCTCAATCATGGCACAGATTATAAGCGTGCTTAGAAAGGACAAGAAAGCTGTTCTTGTTGACTCCTCGCTTCTTTCCCTGGCAGCTGAGAAGACCGGCGTGATGGTCAGGATAGTCGATAAATCAGGCTCAGCACCAAGGTCCACAGGATCAATGATGTTCGTCACACAGGAAGGGATATCAGGGACTGTCGGCGGAGGTGCAGTTGAGAACCATGCCATTGAGAGAGCAAAAAAAATGCTCAATCAGGAAAACTCTTTCCTTCTTGAGCATCATGAGCTGCAGGGCAATCAGCCTCTGGGCATGACATGCGGAGGCAATGTCACCCTGCTGTATAAGATTGTCAATTGATCATCACGTCTCCGGGAACATGCTGGCAACCATAGATGAAAGGAGTTGGAGCAGAATATCATATTCTGAATCAAAGAGCATCACGAAACTTGTCGTGATCACATTGTTTATCCCTCTTGTGAAGCGTCTGCCAAACTCGGACAAATTCTCCTGTGCCTCGCGAAGTGAATTACCGAGGCTTTCCATCATCTCAGAATAACCGAATTCCGGATCTCCCGAGAAGGCATGGATGTAATCGTCCATCTCATCCTCGAAACCATATTTAGGATTGGCCTCCTTCTTGGCCTCTATATCCTCCATCAGGGCATCAAAGTCAAAGTCCTCACTCATGGAGACAGCTTCCTGATACTTATCCTGAAGGGTTTTTACAATTCCCTGAATCACTCTCATGACCGAACCTCCCAGGCTGGATGGAGCCTCGGTGGCATTATCCAGATCAGAGAGAATGGCATAGTTGTTACCTTCCTGGACATAATCATTGATGATCATGCCCCAGATTCCACCGGTATAATCCTCAAGCGCGATATTCAGTGAGAGAATAAGATACATGAAGAAGTCCTCGATCGTCAGATCCGAGTCAACAACAAAATCGGGTTCCGCAGCTGCAATCATGAAGTTTATGATTGTTTTCTCCTCAGGCATGTACTTCACACATGTCATCTCGTAAGCGGCCTTAAGCGCCTTGGACTCCATAATGAACTTGCTGTATTTGTTGGGATCGAACTTCCTGTCTGTTGTGATCAGATCGACAATCTTCTTGGCAGTCTTGCCGAGAAGGCTTCCAAGGACAGGGCTCACACCACCATCATCATCCCTTGAGATGCCCTTGCTGCTTACAAGACCTGTGAGATTGATATCTGCCAGAACATCCAATGTCGAGATGCCGGCAATGACCTTGATGGTATCGACAGAAGCTCTTCCGAGATCAGATACAGCATTCACATCAACTGTCCCATTCATCATGGAAGCTGCCATCTTGTCAATCAGAGCTGCCACTGCAATATCGGCCATGACGGGCTTTCTGGTTGAGGTAGTATTGGTGAAACTGTCCACATAATAGAGACTTCCCTCTATATCTGAGATTGCACCAAGCAGCGACTGCCTGACATCAACCATGGAATCAGATACCTGATAGTTTTCAAGCTTGACATATAGCTCATCCATCTGGGCAATCAATGCTTCACTGACAGCCTGGGCATCTTCCTCAGGAATCTCCTCAGACAGATATGTTCTAAGAGCTTCGGATCTCTGCTGTGATTTCTTTATATCAGCTATGTTATCTGTGATTGATGCTGCCTTGGCCAGGTCAATGGTGACACTTCCGTCAGCATTCCTGACAATTGATTCTGAGACAAGTGCGGCACTTGCCTGAGCTTTTCTGACATCCGACTTGATTCCGTAGATGTTGCCGCTCATTCCTCCCATGGCGGATCCAAGGCCCGCATAGAAATCCTGGGAACAGGCTGTGACGCACAGCAACGCTATAGCTACAATACAAATGTAGATGATTTTTCTCATATTACAATCCTCTTACATATACTATAACAAAAAAGGGGGATGCTTGGTAACATCCCCCTGCTGAAAAACCGAAAAACTTATTTGTCGTAACCGATGCTGAACTTGACGGTGAAGGAATCAACCGGATGATCTCCGAGCTCCTCACCGAACTCCTGCCATCCGTATGAGGCATCAAGCTCTGCGAACGGGAGCCAGACACCTGCACCGACAGACAGGAATCCGCGGTTGACACCGACTCTTGCCTTAACAATCTGGAACAGACCGAGCTCTGCACCGAGATTCAGGTGGAGAAGCAGGTCGCTTGCCCTGAATGACTCCTGGTTAAAGCTCTTGATCAGCTCGAACATGTCAATCAGATCAGCTGTGATGACAGGCTGGATTGCATTCATCTTCGGGGCAAATGCGGCACCGAAGTTAAGAGTCCAAGGAGTCTCGACCTCGAAATCAACAGAGTCTCTTGCAACAGGTGCATCATCAGGAACCTCGATTGTTCCCTCGAAGTAGGAATTGACCAGATAGCCTGCGCCTGTGTAGCTCTTCATGTAGAACTTGCCGTTCAGGTTGTTTGCTGTTGCACTGAGTGTCAGCTGATCCTCAAAGAGTCCGAATGTGATTCCAAGGTTGAACGGGATTGCATATCCGCCCATGACAGGAGTATCCCAGAGAAGGACCTTGTCAGGATCTGAGTCTCCGCCAATCAGATCCAGAATCTTGCTTCCGCCGATTCCCTTGAAGTATGCCTTGTAAACTGCGCTGATAGAAGCACCTGCGCTGAATGAGAAGACATCGGTATCGATTATCTTCAGTCCGAGTCCGACCGTCTGTGCGACATTGACCTCAGGAATGACATTCTGGCTGGCCACACTGGTTCCCTCATTAAGGGTGTGAAGCTTGATCTGTACGTTTGTGCCTGCTCCGATGACTCCGAGCTTAAGGGCAACACCGATATCAATCTTGGAAATCATGTTGCGGCCTGATCCGAGGTTCTCAAGATACTTTGTCGCAAACGGGACAGCAGCGTCTGAATCACCGGCGATAAGTGCGTTGAAGTTCTCCATTGCATCAGGATCCGAGACCATCGGCTGGATATTGTACATTGTGAATGAGAAACTCGGGACACTGACTGCAAAACCTCTCTTCACACCCAGATTTGCAGGGTTAGTGAAGAAGCTGTCCAGCCTTGTCGGAAGAGCGATTCCGCTCTGGCCCATTGCATCATATCTTGCCAGTGTGGGCTGGAAAGCAAAATTGATGTCATCGTATACTACCGGTGGCTCATCTGCAGCGAACACGAATGCGAAAGCCGCAAGAACCATCAAAACCAAAATAATAGCTTTTTTCATCTTCTTCTCCCTTAATCAAAGAAAGTACAGGAAGCTCATGAGAGTTCCCTTGGCAGCGGAATCAGTCTCTTCCAGCTCAACCTGATCAAGAAGTCCCTCATACTCTGAGTCAATGAGGATGACACCGATGGTCTGGAGAACACCATTGACCTTCTTTCCGATGATTGTGCTTGAATCCTTGACTGCATTGATGAAGAATTCTGAGAAGTCCTCTTCAGGATTATACTCATCAACCATGTTGGCACCCATTGAGTCTGCAGCAGCCTGGGCTTTCTCATAGTAAGGAGAACCCTCTTCAGTGACATCAGGCAGCTTGTCCCTGTCAAATTCCTTTATCAGAGCATAGTTGCTTGGAAGCTCCTCATTTCCATTGATGAAGAGCTCAAGGAACGGAACCATTGCGTCATCTTCATCATATGAATCAAATGCAGAGAACATGACAGCAATCATGTAGTGTCCGAGATCCTCGATTGTCAGACCGGAATCAACTGCAACCTGGCCTCTGAGTTGTGCATTGACATCAATGTTGTATCCCTTTGCAATCATCTCATAGGAGGCTCTCATTGCCTTGCACTCCATCACGAACTTTGCATATCTCTGGGCAGTGAACTTCTCGTTCTCTGTGAGACAGTCAAGAACCTCAGGAATTGAGTCACCGAAGACAGGCATGAACTTGTCCAGCATGTCCTGCTCTTCTTCTCCGTCTCTTGCAATATCTCTTGAGATACCCTTTGTGAACATCTCTGCAAGTTTTGTGAGGTCAATATTAGCAAAAAGGTCAACCTGTCCGATCTCAGTTGTAATCTTCAGTGCATCAACTGCAGCCTTTCCTGCTTCCTTATATGTCTCCTCATTTCCATTCTTGACAGCGTCTGAGAGAGTAGCCAAGACAGCGACAGTAGCAAGCTCAGCCTTTGTCGGGTTATCAGAAAGGCTTGCCTGAACAGCATCAAGAACTTCGTTGACTGATTCTGCAAGTTCTTTTTTCTCTTCTGCAACTGTAGCAGTATCAATCTTGCTTACAGTAGCCTGTGCTGTTATCTGTGCCTTAAGCTCAGCCTTGGAAGCATCTGTTGCACCCTTTCCAAGAAGCGGCTCGGAAAGAGATGTCTTCAAAGCCTCTATCTTTGTCTCTGAATTCTTTACAGAAACAACTGAGCTGACAATTGACTGAGCAGTCTTTGCCTCAAGCGAAACAGTGACATTTCCTTCACCATCCACAGCAACCGCACCGTCAACCTGGTTTGTGGCATTCTCAACATCCATGAGGTTTGCTTCAATACCATAAATGTTGCCGCTCATATTACCCATCAGTTCACCGAGCTGCTCATACTGGTCCTGAGAACAGGCTGTAAGGGCAAGAACCATGGCAATGACAAGCAGACCAAAAAGAATCTTCTTCATCGTTTGTTCCCTCCTATCTCAATTACAAATTGTAGACAGATACTTTATTCAATTATTCACTACAAAAGCGGTTTTGTAAATGAACAATCACCACAAACGAAAACAACCGAAGCGGTCAAAGGTAACAGAAAAGAATCAGTTTTTATCCATATAATCTGATGTGCTCAGTTTTTTTCTGAAGAGCACACATAAAATGGCTGAGAGAATCGGGAAAACGGAGTAGATGGCAAAGAGGTTCCTGTAGCCGAGGCTGTCGATTATGAAGCCTCCGACAAGGGCTCCAATCATTTCAGGAAGATTGGTGGCGATAGCCCAGTAGAAGCTTTGTGCCACAGAATAATGGGATTGATCCACATTCTGGGCTATGAATTTAGTTACTCCTATATGAAGTGCACCGAATGTAAGGGCGTGCAGTGTCTGGGCAATTGTGAAAGCCACGATGTTCGGGAACAGATAGTAGACCAAGAGTCTCACACCAAGACCCACGAACGATAGAAAGACCATGGAGTATGCAGATATCTTTCCTTTCTGCAGCAACCGCCCTCCGAACAGAATCATCAGGAACTCACAGAAGGCGCCAAGAGCCACAAAGTGCACAAAGCTTCCGCCAAGTCCCAGTTCCTCCATCATATAGGAAGAGAGCAGTTTCTCAATGACCGCCTGTGCGATTCTGGAGAAACCCACAAGCAACATCATCAGATAGAACTTGCCGCTGAGACTCCTTATGGTGAAACGCTCCTTCTTCTCTGTCTTTGATGCGGGGATGTCCTCAGGGATGAAGAAGCTGACAAATGCGAATGCCGCACAGACAACGGCTATTGAAATGCAGATTGACTTATTGCTCGTCTCGTCAGGAAATCCGGTCAGCCCGAAAAGAATCAGACAGACAATGTAGCCCATGGTTCCCATAGACCTTATCAGTCCGTATTTTGACGCATCACCCTTCAGCAGTCTTGTCTCATAGCCGTCAGCAATCGGATGTGCGGACCAGTACAGACCGGAGGCAACGAAGATTGATACAAATGTCAGGAGCAATGAACCGGACAATGCAACCG
Organism: Spirochaetales bacterium; assembly: GCA_017618315.1. Taxonomy (GTDB): domain Bacteria; phylum Spirochaetota; class Spirochaetia; order Sphaerochaetales; family Sphaerochaetaceae; genus UBA9732. The sequence continues at coordinate 1,072 of JAFZUN010000027.1, read as the reverse complement.
GAACAAACAGCACGGAGCTTAGAAGAGCAAGTGCGATTATTATGGGCTTGGTCTTACGTGTCTTGTCTGACAGCATCCCCACAAGCATGGGGACTATGACTGTGGCAAGCTGTCCCACGGCCAGAAGTACTCCTACGACAGAATGGGAATATCCCTTGTTCCTCAATAGGATCTGTATATATGGCGAGACTGTAGCGGTTGTTGCCTGATTGAATATGCAAAACAGTATTAGCCGTGACACGGCTGCCATTATGGCGATTTCCTTGGCTAGTGTATAGTCATATATAATACAATTCGGTCCAAGGCCAAGAAACAAGCGAGGGACAGTGCTTGTTGCACGGCCCGAGCGCAGTGACGCAGGGATTGGACCGAAGCACCTTCCATATACAAGAAGGCCACCCGTGATGGGTGGCCTTTGAACAAGCTATCTGGATTTTCAGCGGATTGCCAGTTCTGTCTGAAGATCGAAGAACTTTGCCTTCTCCATGTTCGGAGTAAGGGAGACGTCCTCACCGACCTTGATTGTGACGTTAGGATCGATCTTACCGGTGATCTGGTTCTTGGCTGTGGCAACAAAGACATGAGTCTCTGATCCGAGCGGCTCAACAACTGAGACCTTGCCGTCGATTGTCATTCCGTCAACAGACTTCTTCTCGTAGGCGACGTCTTCCGGACGGATACCGAATGTAACCTGCTTTCCGACATAGTCCTTGAGGAGCTTTGCCTGATTCGGAGTGACCTTCAGGCGGAAATCGCCCTCGTGCACATAGATGTCCTCGCCTTCCTTCATGACATCACAGACCATGAAGTTCATCGGTGGTGATCCGATGAAGCCTGCGACGAACTTGTTGTCCGGATTGTTGTACAGCTCAAGAGGTCCGCCGATCTGCTGGATTACACCGAGCTTCATGACGACAATCTTGTCTGCCATTGTGAGTGCCTCGACCTGGTCATGTGTGACGTAGATCATTGTTGCCTGCAGTCTGTGGTGGAGTCCCGAAATCTCAGCTCTCATCTGAACGCGGAGCTTAGCATCGAGGTTTGACAGCGGCTCATCGAAAAGGAAGACTTT
>JAFZUN010000233.1 GCA_017618315.1 Spirochaetales bacterium | reverse complement strand
TTCAGAGGCACAATCCTGGATAATCTCAGGTGGGGTAACGAGACCGCAACTGAAGAAGAATGCCGCGAGGCCTGCATCATGGCCTGTGCCGATGACTTCATCTCCCAGATGCCTGACAAATACAACACAAGGATTGAACAGGGCGGAACAAATGTCTCCGGCGGACAGAAGCAGAGGCTCTGCATTGCCCGCGCCCTTCTCAAGAAGCCCAAGGTGCTGATACTGGATGACTCCACCAGCGCAGTGGACACTGCAACCGATGCAAGAATCCGCAAGGCATTCAAGCAGAGCATCCCGGGTACCACCAAGCTGATAATCTCACAAAGGATATCCAGCGTGCTGGATGCCGACAGGATAATCGTTCTGGACGACGGTCAGGTGAACGGTTTCGACACGCATGAGAATCTGCTTAAGAGCAACGAGATCTACAAAGAGATCTGTGATGTCCAGATGCAGAGCGGCGGCGACTTCGACGAGAAGATGAACTGAGGAGGGTCTCATGAGCGAAAACAACGACTACAAGAAACCACAGAGACCCGAGCGCCCTCCCCGTGGAATGATGGTAAAGCCCACAAAAGGCGCATTCAAACCCATCTTCAGGGTCATGCGCTACGTGCTCAAGCAGTACAAGTTCGCATTCCTTGTCGTGATTGCCTGTATAGTTCTGGCGGCCCTTGCAACCCTGACCGTCACCCTCTTCACTCGTAATCTGATTGACGTGTACATAATTCCGCTGATTGGAAAGGCAAATCCGGACTTCTCACCTCTCGCATCCAAGCTGCTCACCCTCGCTGCGGTTATGGCGGCAGGAATACTCTGCAACTACGGAACCAACAGGATAATGGTCTCCGTCAGCCAGGGATCCCTCAAGCGTCTAAGAGTCGAGCTCTTCGACAAGATGGAGAGCCTGCCTCTGAAGTACTTCGACACCCACTCGCGCGGTGACATCATGAGTGTCTACACAAACGACATAGACACCCTCAGACAGGTAATCAGCCAAAGCATCCCGCAGCTTATCAGCTCCTCCATAACGCTTGTCTCCACCTTTGTCAGCATGCTGGTGCTGAACATCCCGCTCACTCTCCTTTCCTGCTTCATGGTATTCATCAGCCTCAAGGTCACTGCCAGGCTTAGCTCCATATCAGGAAAGCACTTCGGACAGAGGCAGAAGGACCTGGGAGCTGTCAACGGCTATATAGAGGAGATGATGCAGGGCCAGAAGGTCGTCAAGGTCTTCTGCCACGAGGAAAAGAGCATCCAGGAGTTCAGGGATCTCAACCATAAGCTAAGAGACAGCGCCCGCAACGCAAACTCAATAGTGAACATCATCATGCCGGTCAACGGGAACCTGGGTAACATCAGCTATGTTCTTATTGCAATAACCGGTGCACTTCTGGCCACCAGCGGCTTCACCGGTCTTACCCTTGGCGCCCTGGTGACGTTCTTGACGCTCAACAGAAACTTCTCAATGCCTATCACTCAGGTCAGCCAGCAGTTCTCAAGCATAGTCATGGCCAGCGCAGGAGCCGGCCGCGTCTTCGAGATGATGGATCAGAAGCCAGAGGATGACAACGGCTACGTGGAACTGGTGCGTGCCAAGATAGATGATAAGGGCAACATCACGGAGACCACTGAACAGACAAACATGTGGGCCTGGAAGCACCCGCATCAGGCTGACGGAACAGTGACCTACCGCAAGCTTGAGGGCGCAGTTACGTTCGATGGCGTTGATTTCGGCTACGTTCCTGAGAAAACGGTCCTTCATGACATCAAGATGTATGCAAAGCCTGGCCAGAAGCTTGCCTTTGTCGGAAGCACCGGCGCAGGCAAGACAACGGTGGTCAACCTGATCAACCGTTTCTACGACATCCAGGACGGAAAGATCCGCTTTGACGAGATTAACGTCAACAAGATCAAGAAGGCAGACCTCAGGCGCAGTCTAGGAATCGTTCTCCAGGACACTCACCTCTTCACAGGCACCGTCATGGACAACATCCGCTTCGGCCGTCTTGATGCCACTGACGAGGAATGCATAGAGGCCGCAAGGCTTGCAAAT
>JAFZUN010000232.1 GCA_017618315.1 Spirochaetales bacterium | reverse complement strand
TAGACCAGCAGCATGTACTTCACATAGTAAAGGACTTTGGAAAAGTCGACCTTGCCGGCTCCGGCTGCCGCCTCGTTGATTGCCTTTCCCGCAAGGCTTGGGCCTATCAGTGACAGGACATTGGCGGTGAAGCTCATGATCAGCGCGAAGAATATCAGAAGCCTGAATTCCTTCACATAGGAGAGGATCCTGCGCAGGGCCTTCTTGCCGTCTTTGGGTTTGTGCTCATTAACGCTGAATCTTCTCGGCGGCATCAGACCTCCCCCATCTGCGTCTCGTAGATGTCACGGTACTGAGGTGTGGAGGCAAGAAGCTCCTCATGTGTGCCTATTCCGATTATCCTTCCCTCATCCAGCATGATTATCTGGTCAAGGCTCATAATGGAGCTCACACGCTGGGCGATTATTATCATGGTGGCGTCATCATGGTTCTGGCGGATGTTCTTTCTCAGAAGCGCATCTGTCCTGTAGTCAAGGGCGCTTGATGAGTCGTCCAAGACCAGAATCTTAGGATGAGCTGCAAGTGCTCTTGAGATCAGAAGCCTTTGTTTCTGGCCTCCGGAGAAGTTGGCTCCGTGTATTGCAGCCTCATGCTCATACTGGTCATCGTAGTCCTCAATGAACTCGCCGGCCATCGCGTTCCATGCCGCATTCTTCATCTCATCATGGCTTACTTCTCGTCCAAAGCTAAGATTCTCAGCTATTGTGTCAGCAAATATGGCATCGTTCTGGAAAACAACGCCAAAGAGTCTTCTGAGCTTGTCCAAGTCATAAGTGCGCACATCACGCCCGTCAATGAAGACATGACCCTCCTGCGGATCATAGAAGCGCATCAGCAGATTCAGCACTGTGGTCTTGCCGCTGCCTGTGGCACCTATGATTCCCAGACTGCCTCCGCGCGGGATCCTGAAGCTTATGTCTTTAAGAGTCTTCTCCCTGCTTCCGCCTGCGAACGCTGATCCGGAGTTCTGGCATTCAGTCCTTACGCTTCCATTGTATGTGAATGAGACATTATCAAATATGATGTAATCGTCAGAAGGAGCCTTGGGTCCTTCCTCGATCTTCTCCAGACCCTCAGGCTGGTTCATCACAGAAGAGATTCTGTTGGCCGATGCATTGGCCTTACTCATGTTAAGGAAGAACCTGTTCAGGATCAGGACGCCCATCAGAATCATCTGGAAATATGAGAGGAACGCCAGAATCACTCCTGGCTGCGTCACTCCCTTGTTGACCCTGTAGGCTCCGAAGAGCACAACCAGCGTCAATCCGACGTTCATGGCCAGGCTGATTACTGGTCCCGGAAGAGACATGACCACACTTGCCTTTATCTCTGACTTGCTCATTGTCTCATTGGCATTAGAGAAACGGCGCTTCTCGTAGTCCTCCTTGGATAGGGCCTTGACCACGCGTATTCCGGTAATGTTCTCACGCATTATGCGCACAACACTGTCAAGCTTTGTCTGGACAATGTCATAGAGAGGAATTCCCTTCCTGGAAATGATTACAACCGCCACAAGCAGGATCGGGGCAAGAATTATGAGAACCATCGCAAGACCGGTGTCCATTGAGAGTGTTATGAAGATTCCTCCGAAAAGCAGAAACGGTGCACGGATCGCGATTGTCTGTGTTATCTGCATGAATGACTGCACGTTGTATGAGTCACTGGTCATCCTGGAGATGAGTGACGGAAGCCCCACCTCATCCATCTGGTCTCCTGAGAGGTTTATGGATTTGGTGAAGAGGTCCTGTCTCATCTTGTAAATGCATTTACGCGCAATGCGCACAGAACCCCTGTTGGCACCGACGCTGATGAAACGTACCAGGATGGCCAGAGTCAGCATTATCACACCCCAGAGCAGGATCAGCCTCACGTCCTTTGTGGGTGCAACCGTGTCAATCATGTACTCAAGGATATAAGGAAGGAAAAGCTCAAGGACCGTTGAGAAGGACTTCATGAAAAGGACAAGTATGATTGCCCAGATATGTTTTCTCATGTACGACCATATGAACTTCATGGGCCAAATTATCTCACAAATGAATATTTATTCCTATACGATATTTCTCGTATTTTCTGCGTAAACATGCTCTTGAAAACATCAGTTCGTTCTGATAGATTTTCAATCAAATGAGACGCAAGACAAGAAAAGACACATTTAACATAGACTTGATGAAGTGAGGTACCGGTTCATACCGGTATTTTTTTTGCCTTGCACCCGAAAGTGAAGGAGTTTGCTTATGAACAGCTTCAAGGGAAGGTCCCTTTGCGTGATTGACGATTTCTCCAAGAAGGAGAGACTTTACCTGTTCTCCCAGGTCAGGAGCCTCAAGGAGGCCATTGCCGCAGATGACAGCACCAAGATAGACAACTTCAGGATCAACGACCCTGACTTCGGAATCTACGAGGTATTCTTAGAGGACAGCACAAGGACAAAGGAGAGCTTCCGCAATGCGGCCAACTTCCATCATGCCAAGCTTACGGAGATGAGCGCTGAGAACTCATCATTCAACAAGGGAGAAAGCTATGCCGACACCTTCAACACCCTTTGCGGATACAACAACAGGATCTTCATCATCCGCAGCAAGGTCGAGGGAGTCTGCAGGCACCTCAGTGAGGAATGCTCCAGCTACGCCAAGCGCAACAACCTTCCGTTCACACCCGCGTTCATCAATGCCGGTGACGGAAAACACGAGCACCCCACGCAGGAGCTTTTAGACGAATACTCCTTCCTTGAGGACAACAACTGGGACACCGAGAGCATCCACATTGCACTTGTCGGAGACCTATATCATGGCAGGACGGTCCACAGCAAGGCGGACGGGCTGAAACTCTGGAACAAGGTCAGGGTCGACCTCATTGCTCCGGAGGAACTTGCCATGCCCGAAAGCTATGTGACAAAGATGAGGGACAACGGATTTGAGGTCCGCACATTCAAGTCAATCGAAGAATATCTGAATCAGAAGGACATAGCCACCAAGTGGTACTTCACCAGACCACAGCTGGAGCGCATGGGAGAGAAAATTCTTGCAAAGGCTGACAGCCTCAGATCCTCAATCACTTTCAGACGCGAATTCATGGACAGGCTCCCGGAGGGCACCAAGTTCTACCATCCCCTTCCAAGACACAAGGTCCATCCCACAATCCCGACATTCCTGGACGATACCCCTCTCAACGGCTGGGAGAGGCAGTC
>JAFZUN010000231.1 GCA_017618315.1 Spirochaetales bacterium | reverse complement strand
TTCAAGAAATCAGAATGCTGAACTACTCAGTTCTGAGCGATTTCAACATACTAATAACTGATAACAACCTCAATAATGAGCAAAGGCTCTTGTGCAAATATTGCAGGACAGAGGTGCTTGTCGTTTAGAATTGCAAAAATATCCAGTTTTATATAAAAATATTGCATATTCCATAAATTTCTTCCTTGACATTAAACCATATAAAGAATATTTTATGCATACCATCGACATCGGAGGCATGAAAATGGATAAAAATGCAATCAACGGAAAGTTCAAGGGAAAGAGTTTCCTGAAGCTTCTGGACTTCTCCTCAGAGGATATCCAGGATCTTCTGGATCTTTCAGCAAAGCTCAAGGCAGAGAAAAAGGCCGGGATCCCTCACAAAATCCATGAGGGCAAGAACATTGCCCTGTTATTTGAGAAGACAAGCACCCGTACCCGTTGTGCCTTCGAGGTTGCGGCATCTGATCTTGGAATGAGTGCTGTTTATCTTGATCCGTCCGGATCCCAGATGGGAAAGAAGGAAAGCATCGAGGACACAGCAAAGGTGCTTGGCAGGATGTTTGACGGCATTGAATACAGGGGATTCGGGCAGAATCTTGTGGAGACTCTTGCAAAGTATGCAGGTGTCCCCGTCTGGAACGGTCTTACGAATGAATTCCACCCCACACAGGTGCTTGCGGATTTATTAACCATCAAGGAGCATTTTGGAACCCTCAAGGGCAAGAAAATGGTCTACATGGGCGATGCCAGATTCAACATGGGCAACTCGCTGATGGTCGGATGTGCAAAGATGGGCATGAGCTTTGTTGCATGCGCACCAAAGAAGTACTTCCCTTCCCAGGGTCTGATTGACCAGTGTCAGGCAATTGCCAAGCAAACAGGAGCCACGTTGGCTTTCGAGACAGATCCGGTCAAGGCAACAAAGGGTGCGGATGTGATCTACACCGATGTCTGGGTATCCATGGGAGAACCCGCAGAGGTCTGGCAGGAGAGAATCAACGACCTTCTTCCCTACCGTGTCACAACTGACATCATGGAGAACGCAGGTCCGCAGTGCATCTTCATGCATTGTCTTCCATCATTCCATGACCTGAACACGACTATCGGAAAGGACATTTATGACAAGTTCGGCATTGACTGCATGGAGGTCACTGACGAGGTATTCAACAGTAAGCAGTCTGTTGTCTTTGACGAGGCAGAGAACAGGATGCACACGATCAAGGCTGTCATGGCAGCAACTTTATAAGGAGATAATAAAATGAGTAAGAAAGAGATAAAGAAAGTAGTTTTGGCATATTCGGGAGGTCTCGATACCTCAATCATCATCCCATGGCTGAAGGAGAACTACAATAATCCTGAGATTATCGCTGTTGCCGGAAACGTGGGACAGGGGGACGGGGAACTTGATGGCCTCGAAGAAAAGGCAATCAAGACCGGAGCCTCTAAGCTCATTGTCGCCGATCTTGTTGACGAGATGGTCGATGACATCATCATTCCCGCTCTTAAGATGGATGCCATGTATGAGACTTATCTTCTTGGAACTGCTTTTGCAAGACCTGTGATCGGAAAGAAACTCGCACAGATTGCCCTTGCTGAAGGCGCTGATGCAATCGCCCACGGCTGCACCGGAAAAGGGAATGACCAGGTCAGGTTCGAGCTTGCAATCAAGCGCTTTGCTCCCGGCATGAAGATCATCGCCCCTTGGAGGGAATGGTCAATCAAGTCAAGGGAAGAGGAGATTGACTTTGCAGAGGCCCACAATGTGCCGCTCAAGATCTCCAGAGAGACAAACTACTCTAAGGACAAGAACCTGTGGCATCTCAGCCATGAGGGTCTGGATCTCGAGGATCCGTCAAACGAGCCGGATTATGACAAGCCTGGCTTCCTTGAGATGGGAGTCTCACCTGCCATGGCACCTGACAAGCCTACCTATGTGACCATCAGCTTTGAAGCCGGAGCTCCGGTGGCCATTGACGGCGAGAAGATGAAGGCATCAAAGATTATCGAGAAGCTCAACAAGCTAGGCGGTGAGAACGGAATTGGAATCATCGATATTGTCGAAAACAGACTGATCGGAATGAAAGACAGAGGCGTGTATGAGACTCCTGGCGGAACAATTCTCTACAGGGCCCACGAGCAGCTTGAGATGATCACAGTTGACAAGGACACGTTGCATCTGAAGAAAAAGCTTGCAGTCGATTATGCGGATCTTCTTTACAACGGCAAGTGGTACTCACCGCTGCAGGAGGCACTTACAGCCTTTGCCAACGAGTCAAACAAGTATGTCACCGGTGATGTGAAGATGAAGCTTTACAAGGGCAATGTGATTCCGGCAGGAATGACATCTCCCTATTCACTCTATTCAGAGAACCTTGTAACATTCGGTGAGAGCGACTATGACCAGAAGCAGTCAGAAGGCTTCATCAACCTCTGGGGACTTCCGACGCTGGTCCAGGCTCTCAGGGAACAGGGCAAACTCTGATTCTCTGATCGGCCTGAAAGGACAACAGATATGGCAAAGATGTGGGCAGGAAGGACTGCCGGAGATGTGAATGAACTTGCAGACAGCTTCAATTCATCCATAAGCTTCGACAGCAGACTGTACAAACAGGACATAACGGGGAGCATGGCGCACGCAGCCATGCTCTCTGCACAAGGAATAATATCCTCTGATGATGCAGACTCCATCATTTCTGCACTTAAACAGATACTGCAGGACATTGAATCAGGCAATCTTCAGATTGACCCCAAGGCAGAGGACATCCACATGTTCGTTGAGCAGGTGCTCACAGAGAGAATCGGTGACACAGGCAAAAAGCTCCATACCGCAAGAAGCCGCAACGATCAGGTGGCCCTTGATCTTAGGCTTTATCTCAGAGACTATGCGGACGAGGTCTCCTCACTGCTGAAGGATCTGGTAAAGGCCCTTAAGACTCAAGCAGAGAAAAACATTGATGTCATCATGCCGGGTTACACTCATCTTCAACATGCCCAGCCCGTTCTCTTCAGTCACTACATGCTTGCATACGCCATGATGTTCCTCAGGGACATTGAGAGGATCAAAGACTGCAGAAAGAGAATCAATGTAAGTCCCATCGGCTGCTGCGCCCTCGCCGGAACAACATATGATACTGACAGGGCATTGGAGGCAAAGAAACTCGGGTTCGACTCGGTTTGCCTTAACAGCCTTGATGGAGTATCGGACAGGGACTTCTGCGTGGAGCTTTTAAGCTCGCTCTCACTTGTCATGACACATCTGAGCCGCCTCAGCGAGGAGCTGATTCTCTGGTCAAGCCAGGAATTCTCCTTCATTGAGCTGAGTGATGACTTCACAACAGGATCCTCAATCATGCCTCAGAAGAAGAATCCTGACATGGCTGAACTCTGCAGGGGAAAGACCGGCAGGGTCTATGGAGACCTGATGGGACTTCTGACAACGCTCAAGGGCCTGCCGCTCGCCTACAACAAGGACATGCAGGAAGACAAGGAAGGAGTGTTCGACGCATGTGATACAGTCAAGATGTGCCTTTCAGTGTGTGCCCCGATGATCCTCAGCATGAAGATCAATAAGGAAAACATGCTTGAAAGCGCCAAAAAAGGCTTCATGAACGCCACTGACCTTGCTGACTATCTGGTCATCAAGGGCCTGCCTTTCAGGGATGCATACAAGATATCAGGCTCAGTAGTCGCATATTGCATACAGACCGGACACATCCTGGAAGATCTTCCGCTTTCAGAATACAAAAAGTTCAGCACACTGATCTCCGATGATGTCTATCAGGCCATTGATCTTGCGAATTGTGTCCAGAAAAGGTCATCAGAAGGCGGAACCTCAACAGAGTCCGTGAAAAAACAGCTTGCTTTCCTGGAGGATGCTCTATGAAGAAGGTTTTCATTGACGGAAGTGCCGGGACAACCGGACTCAGGATATCCCAGAGACTTTCCGAGAGAAAGGACATTGAGCTTCTCAGTATCTCAGAGGAGCTCAGAAAGAATACAGATGAACGCAAGAAGATGCTCAACAAGGCTGATATTGTATTTCTGTGCCTTCCTGATGATGCGGCAAGAGAAGCTGTGTCACTTATAGAGAATCCTGATGTCTGCGTGATAGACACCTCAACCGCACACAGGACCGCAGAAGGCTGGACATATGGCTTTGCGGAAATCGGTAACAGATATGACCAGATCAGATCTTCCAAGCGCATTGCCAACCCGGGATGCCATGCAAGCGGATTCATCTCACTTGTGGCACCGCTTGTCGAGTGTGGCTTAATCAAGAAGGACACCCTGCTCAGCGCATACTCCCTGACAGGTTATTCAGGTGGTGGCAAGAAGATGATTGCACAGTATGAGGATCCGTCAAGAGACAAGCTTCTTGATGCACCCAGGATGTATGGACTGACCCAGAAGCACAAGCATCTGCCGGAGATGGCTGCAATATGCAAGCTTGACAATGACCCTGTGTTCTGCCCTATTGTTGCCCCTTACTACTCCGGTATGCAGGTGACTGTTCCTCTTTTCAAAGAAATGGTCTCTTGCAGCATTTATGATATAAAAAACATATATAAAGATTATTATAAAGGCATTGTTGTCACTTACTGTGACTCGGCTGATGATGGTGGTTTCATGTCAGCGGGTCTTTTCTCCGGCCGTGATGACATGGCAATCAGCGTATTTGGAAATGATGACAGGATTCTTCTTGTCTCAAGTTTTGATAATCTTGGAAAAGGCGCCTCAGGTGCCGCAATACAGAACATGAATCTTGTTCTTGGAGTAAATGAGACAGAAGGTCTGGTAATAGGAGGACAGGCATGAACATGATTGAAGGTGGCGTCTGCGCCGCAAAAGGTTTCAAAGCCAGCGGAATACATTGCGGAATAAGGAAGTCCAGGACCAAGAGGGATCTTTCCCTCATATTCTCAGAGAAACCGGCCTCATGCGCTGCGGTCTACACTACAAACCTTGTCAAGGGCGCACCTCTTGATGTGACAAAGAGCCACATCAGTGACGGCATTGCCCAGGCTGTGATCTGCAACAGCGGAAACGCCAACACCTGTAATGCTGACGGTATTGAGATTGCAGAGAAGATGTGTGATCTTCTTGCAAAGGAGCTAAAGATAAAAGCATCTGATGTTGTTGTCGCCTCCACCGGAGTAATTGGACAGAAGCTGGACATCACACCAATCAAGAACGGAATTCCACAGCTTGTCTCAGAGCTCTCACAATATGGGAATGAGAATGCCGCTGAAGGTATCATGACCACCGACACAGTCAAGAAAGAGCTTGCCGTCAATTTCCAGATCGGAGACAAGACCTGCACCATCGGTGGAATGGCCAAGGGAAGCGGAATGATTCATCCGAATATGGCCACAATGCTTGTGTTCATCACAACCGATATCGCCATATCCCCGAAGATGCTCAATAAGGCCCTCTCCACTGATATTGCAAACACTTTCAACATGGTCAGTGTTGACGGAGACACCTCCACAAACGACATGGTGACTGTCATGGCAAACGGAATGGCCGGAAACAGCCTTATTGATTCAGACGGTCCGGATTTCGAGATTTTCATGCAGGCCTTGAACACCATCACGGTCAGCCTCTGTAGGATGATTGCGGGCGACGGTGAAGGAGCCACAAAACTCCTTGAGTGCAAGGTCACGGGAGCCTCAGATAAACAGACAGCCAGGACAGTCGCAAAGAGCGTCATCTGCTCAAGCCTTCTCAAAGCCGCAATGTTCGGCGCGGATGCCAACTGGGGCCGTGTTCTCTGCGCCATAGGTTACAGCGGCGCCAAAGTGGACGTTAACAAGATTGATGTATCATTCAAGAGCAGCCAGGGAACCATAGATGTATGCAAGAACGGTGCAGGAGTTGATTTTTCCGAGGAAAAAGCCAAGGAGATCTTACTTCAGAAAGAAATTGATATCTTGGTTGAGCTGAACAGCGGAAAGGAAGAGGCCACAGCATGGGGCTGTGACCTGACCTATGATTATGTCAAAATCAACGGAGACTACAGGACATGAAGAGCTTTTCTAATGCTGAAAGGGCGGAGGTCCTGACCCAGGCCCTGCCTTACATCAAAAGATATGTCGGCAAGACCGTTGTTGTAAAATACGGCGGAAATGCCATGGTGAATCCGAACCTCAAGCAGCAGGTCATGGATGACGTGGTGCTTCTCTGGCTCATAGGTGTCAAGGTCGTGCTTGTCCACGGAGGCGGTCCTGAGATCAGCAGCATGATGGACAGGCTTGGAAAGAAACCCGAATTCGTGGATGGCCTTAGGGTCACGGACAAGGAGACTGTGGACATTGTCCAGATGGTTCTTGCCGGAAAGGTCAACAAGACACTTGTGACTCTTTTGGAGAAGCGCGGAGGCAAGGCAATTGGCCTTTGCGGAATGGACGGTAACCTGATTGAAGCCAAGATGAAGAATGAGAAGCTCGGCTTTGTGGGAGACGTCACAAAAATCAACATTGCCCCTGTCTGTGACATTCTTGAGAAGGGCTACATTCCTGTGATCTCCACACTGGGCTGTGATGCTGACGGAAACGCATACAACATCAATGCCGACACGGCGGCAGCTCACATTGCAGGAGCTCTTGGAGCGGAGCGATTTATCCTCATGACAGATATCGCAGGAATACTCAAGGACAAGGATGATCCTTCAACTCTGATTCCAGAGATCACAATACCAGAGGCCAGAAAACTCAAAGAAGAGGGAATCATCTCATCAGGCATGATCCCGAAGGTCCAGTGTTGCGTGACTGCAATTGAAGCAGGAGTCAAGAATGTTGTAATCATGGACGGCAGAGTCCCCCACTCCATTCTGATGGAGCTGCTGACCAACGAAGGTGCTGGTACCCTGGTAAAAGGAGAATGACATGGACACAAAGGAACTGGACAAAGAATACGTTGCCGGAACATATAAGAGATTCCCGGTTGAGATAGCATCAGGCAAAGGCTCCGTGGTCAAAGATCCGTCTGGAAAGCAGTACATTGACATGGGAAGCGGCATAGGCGTCACAGCGTTCGGAATTGCAGATGACCTGTGGCAGAAAGCCGTGACCGAGCAGATCTCCAAGGTCCAGCACATGTCCAACCTCTACTACACCCAGCCCTGTGCCGAGCTTGCATCAATGCTCTGTAAGAGAACAGGCATGAGCAAGGTCTTCTTCTGCAACTCGGGAGCTGAGGCAAACGAGTGTGCAATCAAGGTCGGACGCAAATATGCATCCGACAAATACGGTGCAGGCCGCCACACCATAATCACACTTGAGAACAGCTTCCACGGCAGAACTCTCACAACTCTTGCAGCCACTGGTCAGGATCATTACCACGAGCTCTTCCAGCCCCTGACACCAGGCTTTGTCAGTGTTCCGGCAAATGATATCGATGCCTTAATAAACGCAGCAGAGAAATACAATGCGGCTGCTGTTATGATTGAGTGCATCCAGGGTGAAGGTGGAGTTGTTCCTCTCAATGCCGAATACATCAAGCAGGTCAGGGCGTTCACGGAACAGAACGATATTATCATGATTGTTGACGAGGTCCAGACTGGAAACGGCAGAACCGGCATGCTCTACTCCTACATGAACTTCGACATTGTCCCTGATGTTGTCTCCACGGCCAAGGGTCTTGGCGGAGGGCTTCCGCTCGGAGCAACACTGATCTCTGACAAATGCAAGGATGTTCTAGGCTTCGGAGACCACGGCTCGACATTCGGAGGAAACCCTGTCTGCTGCGCAGGAGCTATCAGCATCCTGAGCCGCATAGATGAGGATCTTCTTGAATCCGTAAGGGAAAAGAGCGCTTGGCTTTTCAAGACCTTCTCAAGTGCACCCGGCATTGAGAGTGTCAGCGGCATGGGCTTCATGATCGGACTCAAGACCACAAAGCCCGCTTCGGAGGTCGTTGCCAAGTGCATGGAGAACGGCGTTCTCTGCCTTACCGCAAAAGACAAGGTCAGACTCCTGCCGGCACTGAACATCCCTATGGAAACACTGAAACAGGCCGCCTCGGTAATTCTAGAATCCTGCAAATAGGTACAACTTACTCGTTCTAACTCTACAAAACTTCTCAAAAAGCGTCAGGTTTTGTAGAGTTGAATCGAACTGTTCAAGAAATTCCACCGAAAGAAAAAACAGGCCTCCTGATAATAGGAGAGCCTGTTTGTAAGCACTTATTACTAAGTCAGTTAAAATCAAGCCTCTTCTGAACTTAACACGTCCTTGATAGGAGCCATGACCTTCTTGTCGTAGCAGGAGAAGATTGAGTCAATCTGCTCTTTGTCAGGCTTCCTTGTAAACGCGCTAACTATCGGAACAATGACCATTCCGCCCAGCATTGCAAAGGCTCCGCAGTTGATCGGACTCTGCAGGACTGCAGGGAAGCTGGACTTGAAGAACATGTTGGCAAGCATCAACACTGAGCCCCAGATGAAGCATGCGATGCAGCTGGCCTTGGTTGTCTTCTTCCAGTACAGGCTGTAGAGGAACGGAGCAAGGAAGGAACCTGCCAGAGCTCCCCAGGAGAGACCCATGAGCTGTGCTATGAAGGTCACATTCTTCTTGTACTGGATGATTGCTATGAGTGCAGAGATCAGGATGAACACAGCAATGAAGATCCTGATAATGGGCAGATTCTTCTTTTCTTCCTTCTTGTTTCCCATGAAGACTGGATCTATGAAGTCCAGCGTCAGTGTTGAGCTTGACGCAAGTACCAGGGATGACAGTGTTGACATTGATGCAGACAGAACCAGAACAAGTGCCACTCCGAAAACCACCGGTGAGAGGTTTGCAAGCATTGCAGGAATGATTGCATCGTAGCCTTCTGTTGCGACATTGACATTGAAGAGGCGTCCGAATCCGCCAAGGAAGTAACATCCGCCTGCAACAACAATGGCAAAGAATGTTGAGATGACTGTTCCCTTATGGATGTCCTTCTCACTCTTGATTGCATAGAACTTCTGTACCATCTGCGGAAGTCCCCAGGTTCCGAGAGATGTCAGTATCACAACGCACAAGAGTCCGAATGGGTCTGGCCCGAAGAATGAAGCGAATACACCTGGAGTTCCTGAGGCTGATGAATCCTGAATCCTTGCAAGAGCATCAAGAGAACCCAAGAAACCTCCGTTGATCTTCAATACAGATCCTATAATGGCCACAATACCGACAAGCATGATAATGCCCTGGATAAAGTCATTGACTGCAGTGGCCATGTAGCCGCCTGCTATGACATAGATGGCAGTCAGTACAGCCATCACTATGATACAGACTGTGTAATCAACGTTGAAACCCATTCCGAACAGTCTTGACAGACCGTTGTAAAGTGATGCAGTGTAAGGAATAAGAAACACAAAGATTATGATTGATGAAATCAGCTTCAGGCTCTTGGAGTTGAAACGGTTCTCAAAGAACTGCGGCATTGTCGCAGAATGAAGGTGCTGGGTCATGATCCTTGTGCGTCTGCCAAGGATTATCCATGCAAGAAGCGAGCCGATGAATGCATTACCAAGACCAATCCATGTTGATGCCACTCCGAATTTCCATCCGAACTGACCGGCGTAACCAACAAAGATGACAGCTGAGAAATAGCTTGTTCCATAGGCAAAGGCACTGAGCCATGGCCCGACGTTCCTTCCGCCAAGAACAAAACCTCTGACATCCTTTGCCTGCTTGCGGCAGAAAAGGCCAACACCAATCATTATTCCGAAGAAAATCAGAATAAGAAGAATCTTGATAAACATACTTACCTCCGAAAACAATTATTGAGTAACAGAAAAAGTGTTAGAGAGTCAATGCAACGTGTTACATTTTTTAACAAAATGTTATTATAATAACAACAGTCTATATTTTATATGGTTTAATCAGCACAATTTCGTTCTATCTACGATTTAGCTTGCCATAAATACGGAAGAACCCGGACAACTGACTTTGAGCTCTTCCACGCCTGATCCGACAATGCAGCACTGCCCTTTCTGGAGCCTGAGTCCGTTGACCTGAGCCTCTCCATCTGTACAGAGAAGGATTCTTGGACCATTTCCCTTATTGGTGTATTCACCATCAATCATCACACTCAGGGTGAAACCACCCTCACAGACAAAATGACGTCCACCCTCATCCTCTGTATATACCATTGGTAGTGGCTGATAAGAGTCAGGAATCATGACGCGCTCTAGCTCATCAAGATCCATGTGCTTGGAAGTGAGCCCTGCCCTCAAGACATTATCCGAGTTGTTCATTAGCTCAACACCGTTTCCGCTGATATAGGCATGCAGGACACGCGGCTTCAGATAGACAGCCTCCCCTGGTGCCAGATGTATGATGTTGAGGAGTAAGGGGGAGAAGATTCCCGGATCTCCGAAGAACCTGTCACCAAGTTCCTTGACAATAGCACAGATGTCTTCTGGAAGACTGTCACAGTTTCTCAGAAGCTCGGCCTCACCGAAAGCAAGCTGCTCCTTATCCATGCGGTATATGGCATCAAAAAGGCCATTAATTGTTCCGAATTCGGAAAGGTGATCTGAATAAAATGTCGGAACAGCAATCTCCAGCAGTTTCTTGATCTCCTCTATCTCCCTGAATCCGCACATGGCAGTCACTGGTGTCAGGGCATAGAGCATCTCTGCTTTCTGGTTTGTATCCTGATAATTCCAGTCCTTGCGGTCCACGGTGTCATGGATGGAGGATTCGGCCTCAAAACCCGCTTTTGCCTGCTCTGAATCAGGATGACACTGGATGCTCAGACTCTGCGCAATGGCAAGAATTTTGAGAAGGAACGGAAAAGAATCCGCATTCACACCACAGAAATCGGGTATCTCATCCAGAAAATCACAGAGTTTCTCTCCTGTGAGCTCCACGATTGAGCTGCCCTGCCTGTGCGCACCCATCCAGAGCTCGGCCCTTGGCCCGTTCTTGTCTAAATCAAGCAAATCTGCAATGAAATAGTCATTTCCCCATGCGTAATCCTTGATTACAGGCTCAATCCGGAGAATTTCGCTCATAACTCGTACTCAATTCCCGTGGTCTGTGTCTGATGCACATAAGAGACTACCACAGCAGCAAATATAATCTTCCACAGGTAAGAGAGGAACATGAAGAAGAACAACAGTGTTGCAAGAGATCCGTATATCACAGAGTTCTTTACGGAGAACTTGACGACAAACTTGAACGCATATCCAAGAACCCCTACTCCGACAGTTCCAACGGCAGCACCGATCAGTCCGGAGAGGAACCTGACCTTGCAGTTGGGGATAAGGCAGATCATCGCAAGCAGGATACCGAAAATGGCGGCAAACGGCACAACGTTCTTCAGTATGCTCTGCAATGTACTCAGTTTTGTAATCTTCCTCATCTTCAGGGACAATGAGTTGAACCGTCCAACAAGGTAGACTGCGAGTGCGATTGCAAGGATTCCAATCAGGATAATCCCGATGTATTTAAGGTACCTTGTGACTATCTTGCCCTTCTTTGGAGTATGATAAATCTTGTTAATAACAGTAAATATCTTATCTATCAGCAGAACAAACGTCAGTCCGAAAGACAAAATGCTGACCAACCCCAAACCCATTGCGTTGTTGGTAAATGTCTCCAGATACCCCACAAGGGTATTTCCTATTCCCTCTCCGAAAGTATTGAGAATGGATTCCTCAAGAATACTCACAACAGGATCAAGAGTCCCCAGCATCTCAAGCACGGCGTATATGACTGCAAGACATGGGATAATCGCAATCAGCGTGGAGTAAACCATGCCGTTTGACAACATTGATGCGGAGTCCTCATTGAACTGTTCAATGAAACTCCGCACATATCCAGTTGACCTGGAAAGAGCACTTTTAAGTTTTTTCTTCTTAGAACTCATTTACCATCAGATATGAGCTTCAAGCCATTTGGCAAGAATCTCATAGACTTCCTTTCTGTTTGTCTCGTTGAGGATCTCGTGCCTTGCACCGGGAATGAGCTTCAATGTCACGTCAACAACTCCGGCTCCGGTGTAAAGGTCATAGACCTTCCTCACACCCTTTCCGAAATCACCGACTGGATCCATCTCTCCGCTGATGATCAGCAGCGGCAGGTCCTTAGGCAGTTTCTCGGCATTTGCACGGCTGTTGGCGAACTCGATTCCTGTGAGCATGTCATAGAAGAAGCCATTTGAGCAGAGGAATCCGCATTTGTCATCCTTCACGTACTTCTCGACTTCCTTGGCATCCCGAGAGAGCCAGTCGAAATCAGTTGCCGTTGGCTCAAACTGTTTGTTGTAAGCGCCAAACGAAAGCTTGTTCATCGTGATTGCGGGAGACTTGCTTCCGTTCTTACGTATCTCTCTCTTACACAACAGTTTACCAATCTTACCGACAATTCCTTTTCCACAACCGGTACCCATGATGATGACTCCGGTGTAGAAGTCAGGACGCTTGACCATGACTGTACGTGCCAAGAAACTTCCCATGCTGTGTCCAAGCAGGAAAGTAGTGTTAACACTATACTGTGTAGTGATATAGTTCGCCAGCTCAAAAGCGTCGTCTGCAACCCTGTCCCATCCGTCACTCTCTGCGAACCAACCAAGCTCATCCTCTGATGCTGTTGCTCCGTGTCCTCTATGGTCTGCGGCAAATACCGCAAATCCCAATTTATTTAAATATTCCGCAAATCTGGCATAACGATCGCTATGCTCGGCCATGCCGTGGAGAATCTGCAGAAAAGCTTTGATTTCTATATTTGGAGAAGGCAACCAGAGGTTATAGGCCAGTTTATGACCGTCGGAACAGATGAATACATTATCTGCCATATCAATAACCTCCAAATTCCCTGAAACTTATGTTCAGAAAAAACACATATATATAATACCTATACAGGCTGACTATTATTATCATATTATGATTGATTTTCAATTTGCAATAAGTGTTATGCTTGGAAATCGAATAAAAATAAGAAATTACATGAAAAAAACCAAACAAATCTTAACAATTGTTTAGGTTTTTCAGTTTTGCGGGATATGGTACGATAAAATCATACAATGATAGAAATAAACAATGAAAACTTCATACTGGTAGCAGGAGATGTTCATTCCAATGACCAGGCATTCGAAATTCTCGCACAAACTGCGTCTCAGGAGACGTGTCTGGGCTTCATTTACACCGGTGATCTGGATATTGAGAATTACTTCATATCACAGGCTGTCAGATGCAGAAGTTTCGTGTTTTTTCCGGTGCAAGGCAACTGTGACAACCGATGGTCATGGACAGACACGGGCTTGAATCTTCCACTTTACAGAACATGCACATTCAAGGGTCTTCAGATGTTTGTTTCACATGGTCATATGTACTGGGATCCGAGCTCTGCCGGACTTGATGGCACCAGGTTTGACATGGTGATAACAGGACATTCACACGTGCCGGACCTTCATACTGAAATCATTGATGGGAAAAGAGTTATCTTTCTAAATCCGGGATCTGCGGCAAGGCCTAGAGGAGGCAGCAGAGCCTCTTATGCACTGATTCGGTTCAGCAATAACGGGTCAGCCCGCATTGAGGTCAGAGCCCTGGACGGCGATGGTCTGCTTTCTGAGGAAACAATACTTGTCGATAAGATCCCTGAAAGGAACAATTGAGTCAATCTTATGGTTGCTGTCCGGATCAATGAAGAAATGCTCCGGAAGCAGGCTCTCATTTCCTTCAAGCATATCAAACCCAAGAGCCAAATTGATCTCATAAATCAATCTCCAGCACCTGTCTCCAAGGGCCAGGATATCATCTGACTGGGTGTCTATGCCCGTCACTGCGCTGATTACATCACTAATTACATGTAATTTAACGCTCTTTATTTCCGATTTAGGTATAATAGAAATCTTTCTGTTGAGCTTCTTATTTGTCTCAATTACTGTCGGAACAATTAAGGCAGGAGACAGCCCGTAGCTCTCCATTCCCATGACAATACGCTCATTCAGGATCGCCCACTGCTCGTGGTTCTTGTCGCATACGTTGCTGTGTATCTCAAAGTAATTCGGAAACCAGAACCCCATGCTGTCTGACAATGACTGGGCAAAAGCACCTCGGTAGTCATAAGGACCGCATTCTATTCCCCTTATTGTATAAGCGAAGCTCTCATCCTTGTATGCCTTTCCCAAAGCATATGTGCCGAAACTCAGAGGTTCGCCGGGACCAGTGCGTCTGGCTATCATCTCAATGAGAGGAAGCACCTTTGAGTTGTCCTTGAATGAGAAATCAGGCTCAAAGAGATTAACCAGTCCGCTCGACCATGCCTGAATGGTCCAACCGATTACATTACCTGTAGAGACAGGATCAAGCCCCAGATCAAGGCACTGGGCATAACGCTCAATGATCTTGTCCATGTCAAAACAGGCCAGGTTGGCTCCCAGCATGAGAACTGACTCATAGCCTGGAATGACTATGCCGTCATGTGTCCTGTGCCTGCACATGACAGGACATGATATGCATCCGCCATGCTCATCACCGTAGCGTCTGTTTATCTCCTCACCTGCAAGGTGGAAAAGCCTCGGGTCTGTTCTTCTGCTGAAATTGAAGACAGGGGCCCATCCGGCCCTGCTTCCGTTCTTTACAAGGCAGGCTGATCCCGAACGCTGCATTGCCTTGCAATAAGGACTGTCGGCAAGCAGGTTCCTGAATTTATCAAGTGCCTTCTCGGCTTCATCGGCATTACCTGTCCTGTGGAATGTAGTGTCGAACCCGGTTATGCAGAGGCTCTTTATGTTCTTGTATCCGAACACACAGCCAAGACCACCACGTCCTGTTGAGGCTCCCTCGCATATCACTGCAGCATACGGGACCTTCTGTTCTCCGGCAGGACCTATGGACATTGCAGTGGTCATTGGGCCAACACCGATAAGGGATTCCAACTGGCTGACGCTATAGCCTATGAATACCTCCGATATGTTGTATGTCACCCCGCTTTTCTTGACATCGATGACAGCCGGTCTTCTGAGTCTTCCGATGATGACCATTGCATCATAGCCGAGAGCTCCGAGACGCATTCCAACAGTATTGGAGACAACATTGAAGCTCAGGTTGCCTGAGACCGGAGACCTGAAGGCTATGCTTACGCTCTCACATCCTGGCATTCCGGAGTTTGTAAGGAATGAGCTTGTTATCACAACGGGATTGTTTGACTCGTATGTCGACGGCTCCTCAACATCCGCACCAGCGAACTCCGCCCATATCCTGGCTCCCAAAGCAGGTCCGGAGACATAACATTCAATGTATTTCTCAGGAATCACCCAGTCAAAGAAACTCTCATCACTCAGATCGAGTACAAGAGCCTTTGCCTTTCTGGGCTGGGCCATTGAGCCAGCGCTGAACCTGTTGTCCAGACTGTCCAGGCGTTCCTTCAAAACCGCAATATTCATCTTGACTCCCCGGCAGGTGAGAATGTAATCCCGTTGAAAACGCAGACCTTCTCACACCATCTGCATGAAGCACAGAGTTTGGGATTTGTCAGCGTCGGCACACTGTCCTTGTCCGGTCTTGTGATTATACCGGCAGGGCACATCTCATAACATTTTCCGCAACGCCTGCACTTATCCTTGTCAAAATGCGGGATCAGCCATAGCCTCTTGCTCTGGTGTGCGATTGATGCGCCGAAACTGTCAATGACGGATGAGCTCTCACAGACACGCGCACAGGCCCCACAGCCTATACAGTAGTCAGGGTTTATGGCATGGGGCCGTCCCGGCCCGCCTGAAACAGCCTTGACAGGGCAGATGGAAAGACACATTCCACAACCTGTGCAGGACTCAAGAATCTCATACGTCATGGCTAAAATATATTTTTATTGCAAAGCCTCGTCAATCTTCATAGTCGCTGTCACCGATGAACTCCCTGAGTATTGAGTCACTGGGCACAAAAACTGACGGGATGGCATAAATTGTGTCAAGGAACTCAAGCAATCTTCTGGCATGCGTGTAAGCGGTTCCAGAATCAGGACTCACTCCCTGAAGAAGAGGTGTCACAAACGGAGACAGAACTCCCAGCTCATAGTCCAGCGCGCTGTTGAACATGACATCGGCGTTGTTCTGATTGGGGAATATATGTGTTCTC
>JAFZUN010000230.1 GCA_017618315.1 Spirochaetales bacterium | reverse complement strand
CTTCCGTTATCCAGTACTGTGGCCTTACAGAATGAAAGGCCGGCATCGACATGGCGCTTTATGTACTCTGCCCAACGGACATAGTAGATGAACTCCGGAATCAGGGCAGTGATGTTCATGATTGAGAGGCCTACATACTTGTTCAGCACTTCCTTGAGCTTACGCACCGTCTGTGAGAGCATGTGGTCCGTGATCCTGTCCATGTGGCTTGTCACATCCTTGCCCATGTCCCCGTCAGGGACAAGCGCCATGGTCAGAAGCGGATTAGTCATCATTGCTTTTGTCCTGGCAAGACTGAAAAGCTTGTCAGAGGCAGTCTCATCGGATGTTGAGAATGGCTGAAATCGTGTTGAGCCATCCCACTGTACATCTGGGCGCACATTATCCTTGCGGGATATAAGGCCACCGAAATGATCCAGAAGCGTTGATCTTGTGAACTCCTTGCTGTTGATGGAGATCAGGCCTATCTCCTTGGCCTCGAACCTCTCGTTGAGATTGATTCCCACGGTCACGCTTTTCAGGCTTGAGGTTGTCGCTTTCAGATTGACGATGTCCTCTTTCAACTCACTAAAGCCATTATCGTTGTAGATCTCATCAATCTGGGTCTTCAATTCCTTGAGACCTTTTGATTTCAGGTCGGCCTCTCCGAGGCATTGCTGCAGGGCCTCAACATAGCTTATGTAGTCCCTGATCTCCTCAAGACGGTGCACAAGGTCCCATGTCCCCGAGCTCTCCTCGTTGTCACGCCTGAAGCTTCCGAAATCCTTTAAAAACTCTATCTTGTCAAGGATTTCCAGCATCCTCTCCCGGAAAGCAGGGTTGCGGTAGATGTCATCAAAGACATCCAACCTGAAGCGGACAACCTCAGGATCAGAAGTGATCCTTGACATTATCCCCAGGATCAGGCTCTGCTCCTTTGGTTTATCTGAGACATTCCGGCTTATCTTATCAAGTCCCAGATCATGGACAGCCGTGTCGGAAAGCACCTTGCAGGAATCAAAACTGCCTTGAGGAAAGATTATGCTCAGGCCCTTGCCGTTGTTCGCAATCATGCTTCCGTGATTCCCAGATCCTTACCTTTCAGAACATCAAGACCGGCCTTGGAGAATACATCTGCCTGCTCCACAGTCTGGAATACCATGATGGCATGATTATTTCCATCATTTCCCATCATGGAGTACATGTACTCAATACTTATGTTCTTCCTGGCAATCTCCTCCAGAACCCCTGCCAGCCCGCCGGGAACATCCGGAACGCTGATTGCCACAACATCGGTGCAGCTGCATACAAGCCCGTCATCAGCAAGGACCTTGACTGTCTTCTCAGGCTTGTCGGTTATCAGCCTCACAATACCGTCATCCGATGTCTCAGCTCTGTTGAGGGCCTTCATGTTGAGTCCGGCATCCGCGATAATCCTGCAGATATGTGCCAGCTGACCCGATCTGTTCTCCAGAAAAACTGAAATCTGTCTTACTTCCATAAACTCCCCCTCAGATCTTTCTCTTGTCAATGACTCTGACTGCCTTACCCTCACTCCTGGTGATTGATTTCGGAGTCACAAGATGCACGTTGGCGTAAATACCGAGCATGGACTTCATCTCGGCTACCAATGCCTTCTCCTTAGCGGTGATCTTGCTCAGGCTGTCAGAGAAGTTCTCCGCAGTCATCTCGACAAGGACATCAAGCGTGTCACTGTTATTCACCCTGTCGACAATGATCTGATAGTTGGCAGGATAACCCTGCTGCAGCAGCACGGTCTCAATCTGTGACGGGAACACATTGACACCCTTGATGATCAGCATGTCATCACTGCGTCCCATAGGCCTTGACATCTTGACGAATGTCCTTCCGCAGGCACACTTCTCGTCAGACAGGATGCAGATGTCACGTGTGCGGTACCTCAGAAGCGGGAATCCCTTCTTAGTCAGAGATGTGATGACAAGCTCTCCCTTTGATCCGAGCGGAAGGCTCTCCCCCGTGTCAGGATCAATGATCTCGGCATAGAAGTGATCCTCATTTATATGCATCCCTTTCTGGACGCTGCACTCATAAGCCACTCCGGGGCCACTGAGCTCCGTAAGACCATAGATGTCGTGGGCCTTCAATCCCAGTGATGACTCGATCGAGGCCCTCATGTCCTCACTCCAGGCCTCTGCGCCGAATATTCCGCG
Source organism: Spirochaetales bacterium (assembly GCA_017618315.1). Taxonomy (GTDB): domain Bacteria; phylum Spirochaetota; class Spirochaetia; order Sphaerochaetales; family Sphaerochaetaceae; genus UBA9732. Next base: position 15,922 of record JAFZUN010000230.1, on the reverse strand, counting down.
CCTGAGATGAATTCTGTCCCTGAGACCTCTCTCGTTGATTGTCTCCGCAAGGTATGCCGCATATGACGGGGTACAGCACAGGACCGTGGATTTGAGATCCTCCATGAACTGGAGCTGTCTGTCAGTTGTACCTGAAGACATGGGAAGCACCAGGCACCCGAGTTTCTCAGCACCTCCGTGAAGGCCCAGTCCGCCCGTGAACAGGCCGTAGCCGTAACAGACCTGGACCACATCCTCGTCTGTGATTCCCGCTGCAACAAGGGCTCTGGCGACACATGTGTCCCAAAGGTCTATATCCTCCTTGGTGTAGAAGGCAACGACACGCTTTCCGGTTGTGCCGCTGGTGGAATGGATTCTTACACACTGCTTTGCAGGCACTCCCCTCAGGCCGTCAGGATAGGATTCCCTAAGGTCATCCTTCTTCAAAAACGGAAGCTTTGTGATGTCATCTATTGACTTGATGTCAGCGGGAGAAACCCCGGCTTCTTCCATCTTGTGACGGTAGTAAGGGACGTTGTCCCACACATGTCTCACCTGAGAGACAAGCCTTTCACTCTGCATTGCCCGGAGCTGCTCTCTGGGCGCACATTCAATCTCTTTGTTGTAATACCTTTCCATCCAATTCCTCTCACTTATATTCGAGACACATCATTGTCAGGTCATCAAACTGCTCTGCCTCTTTCACAAAGCCGTCAACCGCTTTTCGCACTGTATTCAGAAGTAATTCCGGAGAAGCACCGGGATCCTCATTCAATGCGGCAACCAGCCGCTCTTCTCCGAACATGTTGGAATCGGCGTCAGTTGCCTCAGGCACACCGTCAGTGTAGAGGAAGAGCTTTGATCCTGATCTGAGCTGAAGCTCATAATCAGTGAAGCTCACTTCCTCAAAGCCTCCTATCACCACACCATGCTTGTCTTTTACCATCTCAAAGCTGCCATTCCCGTCACGGAGCACAGGATACTCATGACCGGCGTTGGCGGCCACAAGTCTTCCGGTGGAGATCTCAAGTATTCCAAGCCAGACTGTGATGAACATGTCCTCCTTGTTCCTCGAGCATATCTCCTTGTTTGATACGGCAAGTATCTCAGCGGGCGACCTGCTCTTATTGGCATTATTGGAGATGATGCTCTTTGCGCTCATCATCAACAGGGCCGCAGGAACACCCTTTCCTGATACGTCAGCGATAAACAGGCAGAGATGATCATCATCAACCAAGAAGAAATCATAGAAATCCCCGCCCACTTCCTTGGCCGGATCCATAGAGGCATAGATATCGAACTCAGTCCTGTCCGGGAAAGCCGGAAACACATTCGGAAGTGAGTCCGTCTGAATGCGGGAGGCAACGGAAAGCTCTGTCTTAATCTTCTCCCTTTCTGCCGTTATCTGGGTCAGATTCTCAACATAACTGTGGATCTTGGTCTCCATGTAATCAATGGAGTTTGCCAGAAGGCCAATCTCATCCTTGTTGTGTATGGTGTCACCGAGCTTATCCTTCTGGACCACATTCTCCCGTGCAAAACGGCTTGCCTCGGCAGTGATTTTCTTGACTGGAAGAAGAAGTGAGGAATGAAGATACAGACCTTGTGAGACAATGACTGCAATTGCAAGAATGACCAGTACAATCACGACATTACGCACATATGCCTGCCTGGTCTCATTAAGAGCGGCAAGCTGAACCTGAACACAGATGATGGCCTTTGCCTCACCATCCTGCCCTTTCAGCGGCAACATCACCGTCACATGCTTGTCTGTCTCTATGTAGCCCTTGTCCCTTATGACAGATGCCCTATCCAGAGTACCCTCATATAGCCCCCTGTATGCCTCACGGTACTCCTCATTCGTGGTTTCCCTTACATATCCGAATTCATAAAGATTATAAGGGCTGCCTTTCCTTTTCACGGAGAAGACGAAAGTGATGTGACCGTAGTCGTTAATATCAGGCTCAATCACATATATGAACTCCACACCTGTCGAATCACAGATCTTCTGAAGAATATCGGCTACGTTCATGTGGTTCATATTGACGCCATCATTCTCCTTGTAGTGTTCCATCATGTCCGGAATTATGCCCAGACGTGCCATATCTGCCGTCCAGAACGCATCATTGGTGTACTGTTCCAGGAGAGCCTCCGTGAAACCGTTATAGGTTAAAACGCATATGATAACTGAGAAGAATGCCAGAATAAGAACGATTGCGGCTATACTCTTGAATGCGATGCTTTTTCTGGCCTTGATCCTGGATTCTTTCATGCCTTCACCTTGAGAACTTTCGGAGCCACGTCAATGGCCTCGTTCGGGCACACCATCCTGCACAGGTGGCATCCGACACATCTTGTGCCCTTCAGCTTGGGGCGTCTTGTCTCCGGATCGAACTCAATTGCCTGATGACCTCCGTCCATGCATGAGATGTAGCATCTGCCGCACCCGTTGCAGGCATCATAGTCAAAAACGGGAAGCTGGATGATATCACGCTCTATGCCCTGATGACTTACAACTGTTTTACTCGCACCGCCGATCAGATTCGTCAGTGCGGGAATCCCCTTGCATCTGAGGTAGTCCCTCAGTCCACAGGTAAGATCATGAATTATCCTGTATCCGTACTGCATGACAGATGTCGTGACCTGTACGCTTCCGGCACCCAGAAGCATGAACTCGACAGCATCCCTCCAAGTCTCAATCCCGCCCATTCCGCTTATATGAAGACCGCACAGATCCTTGCAGTTCGCAAGATCCGAGATGAAGCGGAGAGCTATCGGCTTGACTGCGGCTCCTGAGTATCCTCCGACAATCGATTTTCCCTGCACCTCAGGCTCGGCAACCAGGGTGTCGATGTTTACGCCTGTTATTGAGTTGATTGTGTTGATTGCGGCTATTCCGTCCGCACCGCCACGCTTTGCGGCAAGTGCCATCGGAACCATATCGGTTATGTTCGGAGTCAGCTTGGCAAGAACAGGAAGGCTTGTTCCTCTCTTGGTGGCACGTGTGAAACGCTCAATCAGCTCCTCAGACTGCCCTATTGTGATTCCAAGATCGCTTGCCTCCATGTTGGGGCAGGAGAAATTACACTCAATCACATTCGCGCCGGCATCCTCGCACATACGGGCAAGCATGGTCCATTCGGCCTCATTCTGGCCCATTATCGATGCCACAATGACCTTTGTCGGATATTTTTCCCTGAGCTGGTGGAATATCTTCATGTTCTCCGCCACGCTGTGGTCTGAGAGCTGCTCTATGTTCTTGAAACCGCAGAATGAGTTGGCATGATTGTGAATGGCAGAGAACCTAGGAGAAGACTCATGCTGGGGGAAATTGCAGACTGTCTTGAATGCGACACCTGCCCAGCCCGCATCAAAAGCGCGCGCACACATGTCGTAGGTGCTTGCCACTACGGAGCTGGAGAGCAGAAACGGGTTCTCAAGTTTCACCCCGCATATCTCAGCAGAGATGTCCACATCCTTCAGCTTCATCACAGGAATATTCTGAGAACTTTCCTTCATCCCCATGAAGATGTCACGGATTTTGATGGGAATCTGCTTGTCATTGAGAATACAGGCCTTCTCACACGGCGCATTGCAGTAAGTGCAGTCCACATCATTGAGCTTTTCGGCGACTTCAACATAATTGTCAAAAAACAGGGACCTGAGGATGCTGCCCACATCAGCATGCTGAGGACAGGCCTTTGTGCAGACGGGATCCGCGCAAAGCAGACAACGGTTAACTTCAGAATCATCATATTTGAGTTTGTACGGCATCTTATCTCCCGATTGTAATAATAACCGAAGTTACTGAATTGTAATATATTATGGAGGAAGAAAAATACTAAATGTCTGACTTCAGGCCGTTCTTACTTGGAAAGATTCAGAAGAAAAGCCATTTCCTCGTCATTACACTGTTTTGCCTCTGGGGTTCTGATCTCGCAATGGAAAACGTGATGGAGCTTGTTCTGCTCGGATCCATAGACCCTGAAGGTGTGTTTTATACCCTCTCTTTCAAGAACGGGAAGAAGAAAATCCGGCTGTCTGACAAGAAAATCCCCAGGTGCTGTCATCACAAAGGACTCTGGAAAGAAGCTGTTGATGTATTTCACAGGACATAAAAGCGCATCCTGCTCAGGAGACAGCGGATCCGGAAGCTCATCAACTCCCAGAAGATCCTTCACGAGAGGTTTCAGCAACATGACTGACGGCCCTTTGTCCTTGAGCATCTCACAGATGTCGTATACACCGCAGTTCAGGACAACTGCAGAAGGGACAAAACCATCTGGAGGCGTAACTCCCAGTACCTTCGCATAGTCTTTGTCTGTGCACATTATGCTGTACATAACCGTCATATGGGCACCTGCAGAGTCTCCCACCATGTAAACATGGGACAGGTCAAAGCCGTACTTGTCCGCATTGGAGAGTACAAAACGTACCACTGCATCCATGTCCAGCATGCTTGCGGGAAACACATTCTCCGGAGCAAGACGGTAACTGAAGTTCACAACCGCGAACCCATGCTGCGCCATCTCCATGCAGTAGTACTGGTAGACATATTTGTCCCCGTAGACCCACCCTCCTCCGTGAACATCGATTATCACTGGAAGAGGACCTTCGGCCGTGCGGGGACGGTAGACATCAAGAAGGTTCCAGACAGGATCAGGCCCGTAGCTGATGTCGTCAATGCGGATTATGTCGTCAGGGGTAGTCAGGCCTGCGTTCTTCCTCTTATCGGCAAACTCACAGGCCTTGGCAAACAGTTTTGACACATTGGACATAAGTACACTATATCAGTTAGGATTTTCCTTTCCAAGCTGGGAGTCCCTTCTGAAATGCTTTATAAGCCTCTAATATGCATCCAATAAAAATGCCTATTTTCTCTGATTTTTATTGGAAAATACAATACTTTTTCATTTTTTTGCTGTTTTTATTGGAAAGAAAAAGCAAGAACAGAAATCAGATCTCACTAGATGAATTGAACTCCATCACCGCTTCCTTCAAGATCCTGGCATGCTCCTCAGACAATGAGCTTGGCTTGTAATTCACCTTGGTGGTATCTGCATGGAAAATGTAGTTGAAGAACGTCAGGGCCACAAGATAGCTTCCTCCTATATCAGGATGCTTCAGGTCCTTGTAATAAAGGGGGATATCCGGATTCCTGTTGTACATATCAAGGAACGCAAGTCCGCAATACACGACTTCAACACCAAGTTCGTCACCCAGCCTTCCATATGAACCTGCAAGCAGGTTTGCCATCTCTGCTGTTGTCCAGCCGTTTGACTTCAGATCGGGATAACCTTCCGCATAGCCCCATGTCTCGAACAGGAGCACACGCGCCCCGTTGGCACGGGCCTTCTCCGTAAGTATTGCTGCTGCATCTCTGAATTTGTCGTACTTCAGGATAGGCCTTATGCTCTGCTCCTGAAGTATGACAATGTCGTATGATTCGGTTGCGAATTTCTCATCAATCTGCTTGCAGTACTTGTTCTCCGGATCACAGAACATCTCCAGCGTGTAAGATCCGACCATGACTGAATCAACCTTCACGTTCACATAGCCGTAGTCCTGACAGATGTTGGAGAAAAGCCATGGCATGTTGTTTCCGTACGTGAAGCTGTTTCCGATGAACAGGATGCTCAGCTCCGTCTTCTTTGGAAGCTCACCCGTCCCGGCTCCCGCAGTCACACAGGAGGTCAGGAGAAGCGCCAAGAGAACAACAATCAGTACAGAAATAATACCTTTCTTCATGGCATGCTCCTAGAACTCAAGCCACTGTCCGTTTTCCGGACAGATGAGTTTTCCCTTGTAGGTCTGCTTCAGAAGCTCCAGTTTGTCCACAGTCCTCTGGTCATGAAGCGGAATCTTCAGGTCGTGGTGATGTGGAATAAGCACTCCCGGCTGGATGGCGTTTGCAAGTTCAGTCAGGGCTTCCGCACCCTGCTTTGAGTACTGCATGAACGCCACATCCGGCTTCAGGCCGCGAAGGTGTGAGATCTGATTCTGAGCGATGTTTCCGCCCCAGAACAGGATCCTGAATCCGTTCTCAAAGGTCATCAGGTAGGAGCACATCTCCATTCCACCCATGCTCTGGAGCTTATCCAGACCAGGATACTGAGCCATGAAGTCATATGACTCGCATTTTCCGGCCTGTTTGCTTTTGACTGAATTCACATTGGCATGGCGGTTGTAGAACATCTTGATCTTAACCGCTCCCATATCAAGCTCCTGATCCGGGAACATCGGGTAGATGAAAGATGTGTTACAGTCCAGCCATGTGGCCAGAAGATCCGCACCCAAAGCCCCTGTGAAGATGTTCGGGTGATGCTTCTTCTCAATCACCGGAAGTTCAGTGATGTGATCCCAGTGAAGATGTGACACCAGAACGTGATCCACCTGATCGAAGGAGTTTCCGTTGATTCCCTTGTATGTGCTCTGGCACAAGCAGGGATCGGTGAGCACCACCTGACCACAGGCGTGTACTTCAAATGCCGCATTCGTGATCCATCTTATTTTAACTTTATCTCTCATGATAATCCGTCCTTTTAATCAAGCGTTGGTTCCCACCTCACAGAGGTGACATGCCACAAAGTGGTTCGGCCTGACTTCCAGAAGCTCCGGTTCCTTGCCTTTACACTTGGCACAGGTCGAATAGCACCTTTTGAAGAACCTGCACTGATCCGGAAGGTTCACTGGAGAAGTAATCTCTCCCTTGAGCAGAATCCTCTCCTGCTTATACCTCAAATCCGGAACAGGAATGGCGGATAGCAGCGCCTTTGTATACGGGTGCATCGGATTGGCAAACAGCTCCTCTGCGGGTGCCTTCTCCACCATCTTTCCCAGATACATGACCGCGATATCATCGGAGAAATGGTTCACGACGCTCAGGTCGTGAGTGATGAAGATGTAGGTCAGACCAAGTTTTTCCTGAAGATCCTCCAGAAGGTTCAGAATCTGTGCCTGGATTGAGACATCCAATGCCGAGACTGGCTCGTCGCAGATTATCAGCTTTGGCTCCACGCTAAGCGCTCTGGCAATTCCTATTCTCTGACGCCTTCCTCCGTCCAGCTCATGTGGATAGGAATTAATCAGGCGCTCTGCAAGTCCTACAGTCTCCATCAGCTCAAGAACACGTTTCTCAATTGCCGCAGTACCCTTGATCAATTTGTTCTGAATGATTGGCTCGGCAATGGCCTGCAGCACCGTCTGACGCGGATCAAGAGATGAGAACGGATCCTGGAATATGATCTGGATATCCTTTCGGGCCTTTCTCATTTGCCTGTTCGAGAGAGTCGCCAGATCAATTCCGTCAAAGACGATCTTTCCGCTGGTGGGCTCTATCAGACGCATTATGCAACGGCCGGTAGTCGACTTTCCACAGCCTGATTCACCGACAATACCAAGTGTTTTTCCCCTTTCTATTGTAAATGAGACATCATCAACAGCATGAAGCAGTCCTTTTGAAGTCTTGAAGTATTTCTTGAGGTTCTTAACCTCCAACAGGGTGTCACTCATAGACGATGTCCTCCCTCTCAATACGGAACTCCGGATTCTTGTATGCGTTGCACCTGCAGAAATGAGTTCCTCCGAAATGGACTTCCTCCGGCATCTCCTCAATGCAGGACGCTGATGCATACGGGCATCTGGGTGCGAATGCACAGCCCTTTGGGAGCTTGGTCGGATCCGGCATGAGTCCCGGAATTGGCTTCAGACGTTCCTTTCTGTCGGCAATGTTCGGAAGACTGTTGAAAAGACCTTCTGTGTAAGGATGTCTTGCCGTGTTGAATATCTCCTCAAGGGTGCCTCTCTCGATTATCTGACCGGCATACATAACCGCAACATAATCGCAGGTCTCAGCAATGATTCCAAGATCATGGGTGATCAGGAGCATTGCCATTCCATACCTTTTCTTCAGCTCCTTCATCAGATCCAGGACCTGAGCCTGGATAGTAACATCCAGAGCTGTAGTGGGCTCATCAGCTATCAGAAGTTGCGGGTTACAGGCAAGGGCTATGGCTATGACCACACGCTGTTTCATTCCACCCGAGAACTGATGAGGATACTCACCTGCCCTTTCTCCGGGAATTCCGACAATCTCAAGCATCTCCTGGGCTTTCTTGAATGCCGCGCTCTTGTCCAGTTTCTCGTGAATCATCAGTGCCTCGGCAATCTGGTCTCCGACCGTGAACACCGGATTGAGGCTTGTCATGGGATCCTGGAAGATCATTGAGACTTCCTTGCCTCTGATGTGGGTCATCTCCTTCATGGACTTCTCAAGGACATTCTCACCGTCCAAGGTGATCTTTCCGCTCTTGATGACTCCGGGCGGATCCGGAATCAGATTCAGGATTGCCAGCGCTGTTGTAGTCTTTCCCGCGCCTGTCTCTCCTACAAGTCCTAGGGTCTTTCCCCTCTCGATATAAAGGCTTACGTCACGGACGGCTTCAACAGTCTCGTCCTCAAGCTCGTAGTTTACAGTAAGATGATTCACATCCAAAAGAATCTTGTTTTTCTCCATGCAAACCTCCTACTTCTTGAGTTTCGGATCCAGTGCATCTCTAAGACCGTCACCGACCATGTTGAATGCAAGAACCGTGATCATGATTGCAAGACCCGGGAACAGGGTCATGTAGCTGTATCCTCTCAGATAAGCTCTTCCGGAAGAAAGCATGGATCCCCATTCCGGAGCAGGAGCCGGGACTCCGAGTCCCAGGAAGCTCAGAGACGATGCTGAGATGATTGCCGACGAGACTCTGAGTGTAACCCTGACGATGATCGGGCTCAGACAGTTGGGAAGAATATGCTTGAAGATAATCTTTGTCTCACTCTCTCCAATTGCCCTGGCACTCTCAATGTACTCCTGACCTGTGACTGTCAGCACCGCGGCCCTGGTTGTCCTGACGAACTGCGGTATGGACGTGACACCGACGGATATCATCAGGTTAAGTGTGTTCGCTCCAAGTGCGGCAACTATGACTATAGCCATCAGCATGTTCGGGACAGCAGCGAAGATATCCGTGAACCTCATTATGATGTCTTCCACAATCCCGCCGGTGTAGTAACCGGCAAAGGCTCCCAGAATCACACCCACCACAACAGCTATTGCTACAGCCACAACACCTACGGAAAGGCTGAACCTGGAGCCGTAGATCAATCTTGAGAAGATGTCACGGCCAAGATCATCGGTTCCCATGATGTGGGCTTTACTCGGATGCTGGAGCCTGTCTTTCAGGGTCATTCCAATGACGTCCGTGTCGTAATCTACAAGCACATCGGCGAAAATGGCTATAAGTGCAAGGATAATGATTATGGCAAGACCAGCCATTGCTCCCTTGTTCTTGCGCAGCCTGTGCCAGACCTCGCCGGCGCGGCTTCGTTTCCTGTATTGTTTGGAGACCAGTTTTTCTTTAACCATCAGGCAGCCTCCTTCTTAACTCTGACGCGTCTGATGCCCTTGCGGCTGTATTTACCCTTGATTCTCGGGTCAACAACCGCATAGAGAAGATCAACAGCCAGATGAATCACGCCGGTTATGATTGTCGTCATTATGATTGCATCGGTCACAACGGGAACATCGCACTGATGCACATAGTCAATGATAAGTCTTCCGACTCCGGGCCATGAGAACACCGACTCGGTTATGACCGCTCCTCCGATTCCGGCGCAGAGCTGACCTCCGATGATGGTGAGAATCGGTATGAAGGCGTTTCGGAAGGCATGCTTTGTAATGACCTTGCGCTCGCTTACGCCTTTGGCCCTTGCCGTCCTGAGATAGTCCTGCCTGATGACATCAATCATGGACGAACGGGTTGTCCTTGTCATGACTGCCATGTGGCCCGTTCCTATGGTGATTGCAGGCAGTATAACCGAGCTGAAACCCCTGAAACCTCCGGAAGGCACCCAGCCCAGATTGAGCGAGAACTCGATAATCAGCAGAAGTCCCAGCCAGAAGTTGGGCATTGAAAGTCCGAGCAATGCCAGGACCATGCACGAATTGTCTATCAAAGAGCCGCTCTTAACGGCTGAGACTATTCCGAGCGGAATGCTCAACCCAATTGCCACCACACTGGCTCCGACTGCAAGCCAGAATGTTTTGGGGAGCCTGGTGATGTACATGTCCCACACAGGCTTCTTTGTTATGTATGATGTGCCCAGATCTCCGTGAAGAAGTCCGAGCATGTATTTTCCGTATCTGTAGAACACCGAGCGGTCATAGCCGTACTGGTGCTTTAATGCCATGATCTGCTCTTCCGAGGCATCTTCACCGACAAGCTGTGTGATGATGTCTCCGGGCGCAAGGTCCATGATGAAATATATCATGAACGACACTCCGATAATCACCGGAATGAGAAGCAGGATTCTCTTTATTACGTACCGATGCATGTGCTGCTTTTCCTTAGGTCTGATTTATTGAAACAGCGCCGCTTTTCAGGGCGCTGTTTCCCGAATAAATCGATTTTTTTCAATAATTGGTCAGAGAGAGACCTCGATTCTTGAATAGTCATGGCTCTGGTGACCTTCCCAGATGACTCCCGAGACTCCCTTGTTGATTGCAACGCTGAGCTCTGTATAGAAAAGAGGCAGATACCAGGCATGCTCATGGTTGAGGGTCTGGATCTCGGCATAGTACTGCTTTCTCTGTGTATCATCCGTACATGATCTTCCGAGCTCGAGAAGCTCCATGACTCTGTCGTCGGAAAGGGTTGCCTTGTTGGTGTTGGATCCCTTGCCGTATGCACGTGAGGCATCGTCACCGTAGCTGTTCCATCCGAGGGTGTAAATCATCGACTCATGCTCGGCGGTCTTGAATGCGCTCTTTGCTGTCAGGGCTGCAGCCTCAAGCTCCTCGATATTGATTGTCAGGCCGATTTCCTTTGCGTTTGCCTGGATAATCTGGGCTGCTCTGAGTCTGGCGCTGTCCTTGACGCTGATTGTCAGAGTTTTGTATGCGGACTTGGCAAGATACTGCTTTGCAAGCTCAAGATCGTAGGTGTAGTCACCGAATCCGTCATAGTAGCCGTAGGTGATCGGTCCCCAGTTGGTGATGGCTCTTGTTCCCTCGCCTGAGGAGGCACCGAGAATGACATCATCGTAGTTTATGCAGTGTGCTAGCGCAAGTCTGAGGTTCTCGTCAGAGCCTGGACCCTTGGAAGTGTTGAATGCGAAGTAACAGCATGTGGCGCTCGGAATCTCAATCAGCTCCAGGTTCGGATCCTCAAGAACATAGCTCTTCTCTGTGCTGGCGGGTCCGATACAGACGTCGACCTCACCGTTCTGCAGTGCAATCAGTCTTGCTGATGACTCAGAGATGTAGCGGAGTGTGAGCTCTCTTGTTTCCGTCTTCTCGCCCCAGTAGTTGTCGTTCTTGACCATGTGCACAAAGTCGCCTTCCTCAAGATCGGTGATAATCCACATTCCGGTTCCGATCCATGGCCCCTTCAGCTCATCGGCCTCGATTGCCTTCTGGTTCACGATGGATGCAAGAGGCAGTGCCAGTGTATCCAGCCAGTCAACGTTCGGCTTTACAAGGACAAGCTTGACTGTGTAGTCATCAACGACCTCAACATGATCAAGGACTCCAACGAATTTTGATGAAGCCGTGGAGTTCATCTCCATGATTCTCTTGTAAGAATACTCCACATCCTTTGCGGTGAACTTCTCACCGTTCTGGAATGTGACATCATCTCTGAGCTTGAGGGTCAGGGTCAGGAGATCCGGACTCCACTCCCAGCTTGTCGCCAGCTCGGGCTCGTACTTTGCCTCGGCAGTATTGTATGACACCAAGGTATTGTGTGAGCACTTGAACAGTCTGTTGTGCTGCAAATTGTTGATTGCCTGCGGGTCGCCTGTTGTGATCTGGCTTCCGTCGGCACAGACAACAGAATCCTTGTATTTGATTTCTCCGGCGGAAGCTGATTTCTGCTCACCGGATCCTCCTGCGAATACAAATCCGCAGATCAGAAACACACAAATCAATGAAACAAGTAGTTTTTTCATATTGTTGTTCTCCTTTTGTATTTTCATTATCATACCCCCAAGTCAAATCCGCAACATAAAATTTCACTGGTTTTCGGAAAGTCATTTTGTTCGTTTATCTATTTTTATGTAAATGATTTATTTCTCTTGACAAAAAGTTTAGCATCATTTAGTGTTTATTGTATACAAAAAACAATTGAGGTTTTTATGATTCCATTCACCAAACTGGAGGCCACTCCACTCAGCGAGAGAATCTCAACATTGCTCAAAGATGCGATTATAGAAGGCCATTTCAAGGCAGGAGAGGAAATCGGACTTACCGCCATTGCAGAACGCTATGGCGTATCAAGGACACCTGTGCGGGAAGCATTCCAAAGTCTTGCCAAGGACGGCTTTCTGACGTTAAGAATGAACAAGAGCGCCATAGTGGTGGGAATTGACGAACACTTTCTCAGAAACCACTATGAGATAAGAAGCGTCCTTGAGGCACAGGCTGCCTATGATGCCGCGGCAAACGGAAAGGATTTCTCTGAGCTTCAGCACATTCAGGAGAATGCGGAGAAAATGCGCCTTCCCATGTCTCTCGACGAGTTCAGGTCCTACAACATGATGTTTCATAAATGCATCTGGGATCTTTCAGGCAATGAGAGACTCCAGCAGCTTCTGTCCGCCATGTGGGTCAGCTCCTACTCCAGCAGTGCCCTTCCGGAGATACACAGGCAGACCAGGACATTCAATTCCCACAGAAGACTCATCAATGACCTTGTGACACATGACTGCGATGCAGCATTCGAACACATGAAACGCCATATCCTGGGGAGTCTGACGAATATCCTCAAGATACTGGATGAAGGTAAAAAGGAGGAATAATCATGTTCAGCTCATATGAGATCGGCTACTATCTTTATTTTGTCATCCTAGGACTTGCAATCTATTATCTTTATAAGGCTATCAAGCAGATCAAGGACCGTGACCTTGAGTTCTTCAAGAAAGAGATCTACACGGATGAATCCATTGAAAAATGGGCTGTGGTTGACGGGATCCTGAAAATAGGAGCTGCCGTTGTGTTCGGCGTTTACGGTGCATTTGGCCTTCTGGAGATAAACCTGCTTTATGTTGCCATCGCAGCTCTTGTGGTTCTGGTTGTGCTTTACTTTGTGCTCTACTCCAAGACTCTGGTCAAGAAAGAAGAGTATTAATCTCAGGCAAAATAGTTTGTAATGAAGTCCAGAAGCAGCCTTGAGCCGTCTAGAAGACTCTCCGGATCAAGCCACTCCTCTCTTGTATGACATTTCCCGCCTACGGCTCCACCCATACAGATAGCTGGAATTCCGACCGCAAGCGGTGTGTTGGCGTCCGTTGAACTGAATGCGCGCTCTGGCTCCTTTCCGATAATGCGCCTGATGGAATCCTCAGCTTTGCAGATCAGTTCCTCGTGCTTCTTTGGATCAACATCACCCTTGCATGGTCTGTCCCCTATTCTCTCACAGATCACCTCAATCCCGGTGCTCCGGTAAGCATCAAGAACCTTCTCAAGCATCTGCTCCATCTGTGCAAGGCAGACTTTACTTGTTGAGCGGTACTCATAAAGCATGCTTGCCTCCTGTGCGATGGTGTTCACGCTTGTTCCGCCTGAGATGATTCCGACATTATAGGTGGTCTTGCTGTCCCCGTCCTGAGGAACTTTGACCGAGTAAAGTGTGTTGATCATTGATGATAGGCAGACTATGGCGTTACGGTTTCCGAAAGCTGCAAATGAATGTCCGCCCTCTGTCTTCACGGTTATCCTATACCTGTGTGAACCTACTGCACCATTAACTACACGTTCAAGCCTGGTGCCGTCAACCGTGATGAAATCTTTGATCCTGTTCCCGTAGCGGGAAACAATGGCTCTGCTTCCCTTGAGGTTCCCAAGACCCTCCTCGCATGAGTTGGCCACGAAAACCATACCGCATGATGTTGGGATATTGTTTTTGAGTATATAGCGCTCCGCAACAAGAAGGCTTGCCAGGTTTCCGGTGTCGTCGGTGACTCCGGGACTGTAGAATAATCCGTCTTTCTCAACAAACGGCATCGGCTCCAGATCGGGGAAAACCGTGTCTGTGTGTGCCATGAAGACAACAACATCATTATCTGATGTGACATTGTACTCACAGACTGCATTCAGGGCCTCATCAATGAAGACTTTTTCTCCTCCGGCATTCACAAACCAGTTTCTGCACCATGAGGCCCTGTTTTCCTCATGATGGCTCGGTGCGGGAATCTTACACAGCTCCCGGACTATGTTCTTTGCATCCTCATGTGATAACTTCAGATAATCTTCCATCTGCTTTGTAAGTGCCATTTCTCCGCTCCTTATCAGTGTTTCTTCCTGTTCGTCATGACCATGCCGATAGCAAGGGTAAGAAGTGTGCATAGTATTCCCGCAATTATCAGCACAATACTGTACTGTGACTTCGAATACACACCACCTTCTCCCGGTTTTGACATGGGGACAGGGTCAAAGACAATACCGTTGTCTGCGGCAAGCTGCTTGACGTTCAAAAGATTTATTATCGGGATGCCCCTTTCCAGATACTCAAACACCAGACCGCGGTCACTGCCTTTGGGAATGTTCTGGAAAGTCATTGCAAGGCCTGCAGGGAGCGTAAGACTTATTGATGAAGTCCCCTCATTGACTGCAGCTCCTCCGACATTCACAAACAAAGACACATCATCTCCGAAAAGCTCAAGACGACGTCTGATATTATCGCTGATATTGTCAATTTGTATGAATTCCGCACCGGTTCTGGATGCTACATCAGCGCAAATCTGACGCGAGAGTTCCGCAGAGCCTTCATAGAACATCCCTTCCAGGACTCCTCCACCCTGGTCGTTGGCAGAACCTCGGGAGACTGCCACAAGATCAAAATCAGCAAAGCCGCCTTCCCTCAGATCAAGGATGATGTCAAATATGTTGTATTCCACACGGGTTGCACCGTGCATGGATGCCCCAAGGCTCGCAATCACCTTGGTTTTCAGGCCCATCTGGCTGGCAGCGACTATTGAGGCAATTGCAAGTCCCGGGAAGGATCCGCTTGTCCCTATGGCCACAACATCGCCTTTCTTCAGCCCTGCATCATTGTAATAGCGGACCATTGCCGCGGCGAAATTAGGGTTAAGGCTCGTGCGTTTTGCATCTTCAGCACCTGGGGTACTTGTGAGCTCCGTGAACTCAGGCCCGATCAGCAGCATCTTGTTCAGATCCTCAGGCTCAGGTTCAATACCCTTCTCCAGCATCTTCTGCTTTATGTATTCCTCTGCTGCGGCCATTGTTTTTGCAGCCGACAGCTGAAGATCCGCATAGTGGTTCTCCTCATAGTCTGTACCAGCCAGTACGGCTACCAGGAACCCTATTGCAACAACCATAGAGGCCAGAAGATACCAGATGCCGATGCTTTTACGCATTTCCCTTCATTCTCCGAAATAAAACCAGAGGTGCAGTAAGGCCCACACCTCTGGTTACATCTTAAACCGAAATCACAAAACTATTAATAGATAGTTTCGTAAATCATGGATTCAATCGCCCTGACTCCCGTGCGGAACACAATGTCAGTAAGGTCATACGAAAGTGTCGCTGCAATGACGCCCGGTCTGACATAGTAGAAGCCGTTAATCCATGGGATTGCCCTGTTGATCACTGACGCAATCATGTTCAGCTCTTCATCGGATACAGTATCAATGAACTTGAAGTAGAAGACAGCATCCTCATACTCAAACTCATAGTTGTAACCAACAAGAGAGTAACTTTCCTGAGCATAGTGGATCACCTCATCCGAGCCTGTACCTCTGCCATTATTCTTTGAGGCATAGAGTGCAAGATGGATAGCTGCTCTCCTGAGTGTGTTGAGGATGTCTGTAGCCTCAATTCCTCTCGGGAAGAGCTTAGCCAGATCCTCATCAGTTGTAACAGGAACGTAGCCTGGGCCAT
>JAFZUN010000229.1 GCA_017618315.1 Spirochaetales bacterium | reverse complement strand
GATAATGATTCTATCGGAAAACCCGTTACATCCATCTCTGAGAGTAAAACGGATAAAGGGTACTGCGGATCTTTTTGAGTGCAGCGTCAATATGGACATCAGGGTAATCTGGTATTACGAAGGGGATGAGATAATTCTTCTCCTGGATGTAGGCCATCACGACATCCTCAATAAGTTCTAATCATTGTAGATTGATGGAACTCATGTACTCAAGACAGGTTTATGTCCGCTATTAACATTATTCAATATGTAATTCCCAAGATTTTCAATCTGGTACTGAACAAGTGGTTGCAGAAAGATTGGACAGATATACATCGGCTTCGTCGCGGGATGTGAAGGTGTGGATGGTCTTGGTTGTGCGGTATTTTTCTAAAAGACTGCGAAGGGTGGAAAGGGTGGTCTGAAACCAATTGCGGATCCAATCCTGGAATTCGGGATCAAAACAATCCTCAACCCAGGGAAGGTCAGGTCTGGGCTGGCCTATTCGTGACCGGGCACCTTCCAAGCATAATTCAAGGGGATAATCCAGGAAGAATATGGTATCGCAGGCCTGCATTCGGATTTCATATGTGCGGGAGTAATCGCCATCGATGATCCAGCGCTCTGATTTCAAAACCTCTTTCAGTTTCTCATCGAATTCCTCGCGTGGGATATGTGTGCGGTCATTTCGCCAGAAGATGTTGTCCAGATGATGGACGGGAATCTGCGTGATTTCTCCGAGTCTTCTGGCAAAGTATGATTTTCCTGCGCCTGCTGGGCCGATGACAAGTATCTTTTCCATTTGTTCGTTATTCACTCCCAGGTTTTGTGGAATATTGTTAAAGAAGAATCAGAACCAGTTCTCCAGCATCAGGGCGCTGACCTGCTGGATGTCTTTGAAGTCAATTGTATTTCTAGTGACCAGAATCAGGTTGTTGGCAATTGCCACTGCGGCAATCTGCATGTCCAACTCGGGGGCTGGTTTTCCGACCTTCTCCAGACGTGACCTTATATCTGCGTAGATCACTGCCGCATGAGAGTCAAAAGGGAGAAGGTTAAATGTTTCAAGGACAGTATTGATGTAAAAGTCAGTCAGTATCTCCTTCTTCCTGGATTCGGGGAGCCGCTTCAAGCCATAGATGCATTCTCCCCAGACCGGTGACGGAAGGGCACACAGTCTGCTTTTTTTCAGGACTTTACCGATGACATTCTCATTCGGGAAGGGTTTAGTCAGCTCTGAGATGACATTCGTATCTAACAGATACATGTAACCAGTCATTCGAAGTCCTCCGGATGTCTTGGTCCTGACTGGATTGATCTTGGGATGTTAAAGCATTCATCCCAGTCCTCGGAGGTATAGTCTTTTTCTGCTTCAATCTGCATCCTGAATCTGCGATATGCAAGCTCAAAGGAAGATGGTTCATCTGCAACCAAAGCAGTACCTGAGATGATTGCAATCTGTTTGCCGTGGCGGGTGATGGCTATCGTCTCTCCGTTCTCGGCTAAATGAAGGTAGTGTGGAAGTTTATCTTTTGCCATGGCCACTGAAATACTCTGCATGACATAATTATCGAATAATATGGCTATTTTGTCAATTATGGCTATAACTACCCGAAAAACTCAGAACATAATACCCGAAAAACTCAGAACAAACTACCCGAAAAACTCAGAACAAAGCTTGCAATTAGAATGATAACGCATTATATTGTTGATAGTTAGATAAGGTGGACTCATATGCAGTATATTCCGAGAATAGTTGATAGAGAAATAGACCGCAAAAAAGAAGCGTTCGATGCAATAAGCATCGTCGGTCCTAAGGGTTGTGGAAAAACCAGAACAGCAAAAGAACGATGCAAGACTGTGATTGAATTTCAGGATGAGGAGAAACGAGCAGGTTATCTTTCCGTTGCTGAAACATCTCCTAGATTGTTTTTGAAGAACGAAAAGCCGATTCTGTTTGATGAATGGCAGGATGCACCGAAGATATGGGGGACCATAAGAAAAGAATGTGATGACAACCCGGATGCTACTGGAGAGTATTACCTCACAGGCTCGACAAGTAGAAAAGTGCAGACCCCTCATTCGGGTACGGGAAGAATAACAGAAATAACCATGTACCCCATGTCTCTTTTTGAAACGGGAGAATCCACGGGCAGCATATCGCTTCACTCTCTGTTTAATGATTCCGGAAATGAAATCGATGGGCTTAAAAGCGAAATTCAGCTCGAAGATCTGTTCTTTGCGGCCTGTAGAGGTGGTTGGCCACGTTGCCTTGCTTTGAGGTCTAAGGAGGCGAAGCTTGAGATTGCTGAAGATTATTTCAACCAAATCTACAAGAAAGATATCAATACGATAGATGGAGTCAGAAGGAACCCTGAATGGGCAAAGACAATACTATGGTCTTATGCAAGAAATATGGCAACACTTGCAAAAAAGAGCATCATTTATGCTGATGTCAAAGCCAACCACGACATCCATGATTCAACCATTGCCTCATATGTGGAGGTGTTTGAGAAGCTGTTTGTATTGAAGAATCTGGATGCATGGACGCCTCAGATACGGTCAAGGACCGCTATACGTGCTGCAAAAAAACACCTATTTGTGGATCCTTCAATAGGAATAGCTGCACTGGGAATCACTCCTGATTACTTTTACAATGATCTGGACACATTCGGCCATGTTTTTGAGAACATGGTATTGAGGGATCTTCTTGTGTTCTCACAGGCACACAATGCTAGAGTAATGCATTTCAGCGATGATTACGGACTTGAGGCAGATGCAGTCTATCAGCTAAGCGACGGGAGGTATGCACTGATTGAAATCAAAACCGGTTCTGGTGCAATACCTTCTGCTGAAAAGAATCTCCTCCGTTTCAAGGATGCAATAAGAGAGCACAACAACCAGGTAATGATGAATAAAGAGCATCCCGGTGTTCTCTACCGGGAACCATCATTACTGTTAATTATTTGTGCGAATTGCCCGATGGCATATACAACTACCGGTGGGGTAAAAGTCATCCCGGTCGGATGCCTGAGAGATTGACAAGTTTGATTGCCATAATCAAAACCCAAAAGACACTTTACTCCTCATCTATGCTATACTTAAAAAGAGGTGTTATAGATGACAGCAGGTAAATACGTCCTTTGGTTCCTTTTATGCTCTGCGGCATATGCGCTTGTGTTTCTGATCCAGATACCGCTCCGCAGAAAGGGCAGATATGTCCTTAGAATAGTGCTTTGTATAATCAAAGCATTATTGGCTACAGCAGTGGCATATCTGATAATGGTCGTGACGTCCTGGTTCTCTATGCGCGGGGTGTATCCGACATCCGCCCTGTATGTGGCTCTATGCGGAGATGTCATCTCAGATCTCATCATGATTCCCGTCTCAATCATCAGGAAGGATAAACCCTACTTGCGCCTTAACGCCATTGTCTGTGCGTTCACAACCATGGCAATCCTGCTCTTCGGTATGTTCAACATGCAGAGCGTCAGGTGCACTGATGTGACATATAAGTCGTCAAAGCTCACACAGGAACATAAGATGGTGTTTATCTCAGATGTCCATTTCGGCTCTGCCCAGACTGAGGCAGGAGTGGAGAAAACCCTGAAGAAGATTGCAGGTCTGAATCCTGATTTCATAGTCCTTGGAGGCGATATAACCGATAATTATACAAGTATTGATGAGATGCAGACCATCTTTCGGCTTTTAGGCTCCTTGGACATACCCGTCTATTACATATACGGAAACCATGACAGGCAGTCAGGTTTGGGCGTGGGAAATGGGTCCTACTACACGGAGGCTGAGTTAGAGAAGACAATTATTGATGCTGGAATAATCATCCTTAAAGACAGCTGGGTCAGGATCTCTGACGACCTGGTTCTTCTTGGCAAGGAGGATGCGACAATCCCGAACCGTCTTGAGCCAGAGAATCTTCCTGCAAGGCCTGACGGGGTCTTTGTGCTTAGCATAGACCACTCCCCATTTGAGTATGCTGACATAATCGCCACCAAGGCTGACCTTCAGATTTCCGGACACTCGCATGCCGGCCAGCTCTTCCCGCTTAAGACCATCTACAATCTGGGAGGTTTCAACGCATATGGGAAATACCATCACGGGGACACCGATGTCTTTGTCTCCTCAGGCTTCTCAGGCTGGGGTGTTCCGCTCAGGACAGAGGTCCGTAGCGAGTATGTGGTTGTCAACCTTGTTCCGGAGAAATAGGCATCAGCTGCAGAGAATGATTTTTCAATCTTTCTTCAATGTTGAGGAGTAGATAATCAAATAAAGGTGATTTTGATATGAGAGTCCTACTGGCTGAAGACGAGAAGAGAATGGCAGCTGCCCTGGTTGCGATACTGAAACAGGAGAAATATGATGTGGACCACTTTGCTGACGGAGAGTCCGCACTTGCCGCACTGGAGAGCGATGTATATGACATTGCGGTCCTTGACGTGATGATGCCACTGATGAACGGCTTTGATGTGGCACGAAGTGCAAGGGGCAAGGGAATAAAGACCCCGATCTTGATGCTTACTGCCAAGAGCCAGGTTGAGGACAAGGTAAACGGACTTGACAGCGGAGCCGATGACTATCTGACCAAACCATTCAACACAAAGGAGCTTCTTGCAAGACTCCGTGCGCTTGGGCGCCGAAACCAGGATGTCCGTGACGGAGAACTTCGCTATGGAGACATCTCATTGAATGTTCCGACAGCGACCCTTTCCTGCCAGAGTACAGGACAGAGCATACGCCTTGGAGAGAAGGAACTCCGTATCATGGAGTACATGCTCTCCAACAGGGGTCAGATCATGACCAGAGAGCAGCTTGCAGTGAAGATCTGGGGCTTTGACAGCGAGTCAGAGTACAACAACGTCGAGGTCTACATGTCATTCACCCGCAGGAAGCTGGCTTTTGTCGGTTCCAAGGTGGAGATCAAGGCCGTGCGTGGCCTGGGCTATGAATTGAGGGAAAAAGATGTTTAAGAGCTCACGTGTCAAAATCATTCTTTCAATCATGGGATCTCTTCTGATCCTCTTTGCCATAACTCTTTCCGTGATTCTTCTGGCAAGCTACCGTGAGATCCGGAATAACAACTCTGAGAAGCTCGAGCGCTATGCCGATCTCTTCCTTCTGAACTCACAGAGCCAGGATCAGGCACCACCTGAACCGAACTCGGAGTCCAAGTCTGAGCAGAGGACAAATCAGACTCCACCGGACAGCAAGCCTGAAAACAGACCTGAGAATAATGCAGAACAAAGACAGAGGAAAGACAACGCCCCGATAGAAGAGAGATCCGACTACCAGCTGTCCACCTTCTACTCAGTGGCTTTTTCAAAAGATAACGAGGTCCTTGAGGTCGATGACGGAGACAAGGATGTCTATGAAAAGGATGAACTGGTAGAGATTGCCAAGCAGGTCTTGGAAAAGAACAAGGATGAGGGTCAGATAGGTGAGCTGGCATTCGTTGTCAGAACACGGCCGGGATACACGCTGGTTGCATTTTTGGATAACACGTTCGCCAACAGCAGCATGGACATGCTGATCAGAAACTTCCTGATTGTGGGTACAAGCGCGCTCGTGGTTCTTTTCTTCATCTCGCTCTTTATATCCAAACTGATAATCAGGCCACTGGCTGAGAATGACAAAAGACAGAAGCAGTTCATCTCCGATGCAAGCCATGAACTGAAGACTCCGATCTCGGTGATAAGCGCGAACGCTGACATGCTCTCAAGAGAGATTGGAGATAACGAGTGGCTCTCGAACATCCAGTACGAGAACGAGAGGATGGGTACTCTGGTCAGGCAGCTTCTGGATCTCTCCAGAGCTGAAAACGCAGAGATTCCTATGGAGCAGATTGATCTCTCACGCGTTGTGGCAGGGGATGCTCTTGCATTCGAGAGCCTTGCCTATGACAACGGCAGGACCATCAGCAGCAATATAGAAGAAAACATTCATGTCATGGGAAACCGCACTCAGCTTGAGCAGCTGGT
>JAFZUN010000228.1 GCA_017618315.1 Spirochaetales bacterium | reverse complement strand
GCCTCATCGCTTGCCTTGAAGAGGGTGTTCTCCTCATAGTCAGTAAGGGCCTTGAATACCATGTTCAGGTGCAGGATTCCTATTATGTTGTCAATGCTGTCCTGATAGACGGGAATGCGTGAGTAGGGGGATTCCTCAATTGCCTTTCTGATCTCTGACCAGCTGTCGTCAATGTCAATGGCGTGGACATCCACTCTGGCTGTCATGACCTCTGAGGCTGAGATGTCTGAAAAGTCGATTGCCGCCTGCATAAGGTTTGAGTCGGCCTCATCGATGATTCCCTCATCCTCGGCTGTCTCAATGATTGACTGGAGTTCCTCTACCGATTCCTCGCTGTCCTCCTTCTCCTGCCTGATGGCCATAGTGAGAAGATGTACAAGTCCAACGATGACCCAGATTACAGGTTTGAACACAATCATCAGAAGTATCACGGGCTTTGAGGCCTTCATTGCCACTGATGTGGCATTTTTCTTTGAATAGATCTTTGGGATTGTCTCACCGAAAATGATCACCAGGATTGTCATGACAAGAGTGGATAGCCAGGTGTATCCGTCGCTTCCGATTACCAGCAGGAGAAGCACCGATGCAAGTGAGGATGCGGCTATGTTGACCAGGTTGTTTCCTATCAGGATGGCACTTAAGGCGTTGTCAAAATGCTCAGTGACCTTCAGCGCGGCACGTGCGCTCTTATAGCCCTTGCTCTTTTCCTCGCTGATGTTCTCAAGTCTTACTGTGTTGCAGGCAGAGAATGCCATCTCAGAGCTTGAGAAGAACGCTGAGAGGAGGATGCAGACCAGGATTCCTGCGGAGATGAGTATGATGCTTGTCATTTCTCTTCCTCCTCGTCCTCATCCGGCTTTGGCAGGACCTGTATCCTGACCTTGAGTATCCTGTGGTGTTTTACCTCCTCAACTGTGACCTTGAGGTTGTAGTAGTCGAAGCTGTCCCCGTCCTTTGGGATTGAGTTGAACTGCTCGTAGACCCATTCTCCTATCTGGAGGTTGGCTCCGTCCTTCTCCTCATCATCGGGATCGTCAAAATCAATGAAGTCGAACACCGCGTTGAGTGTCTGTGTGGCCTCTGCGATGTATGTGTCATCAGAGATTTTGACAATCGGCTCATGTACGACGTCAGTCTCATCCCAGATTTCTCCTACAAGCTCTTCAAGAATATCCTCAACTGTGATGATTCCAAGCGTTCCGCCGTAGCTGTCTGTGATGACTGCCATGTTGAGTTTTCTCTTTGACATCTGGGGCAGAAGCTCGTGGATCTCCGTGCTCTGATGGGCATAGTAGACCTTGTCCATGGTTTCTCTGATATCAGGCATGGTTTCGGTCTGAAGGTAGCCCTTGAGGTATTTTCTTATCTGAATCACACCTATGATATTGTCAATCGAGCCCTCATAGACAGGAATGCGGCTGTGTGTCTGCTTCTTGATGAATGACAGGATTTCTTCCGGAGAATCCTCAATGTCAATGGCGCAGATATCAACCCTGGGGGTCAGGATGCTCTCAGCTGTGAGGTCACCGAACTCCAGAGCAGATGAGATGAGCTCGCTCTGGTTCTCGTCCAGGGTGCCTTCCTCGGCCATCTCATCGATTATGTCATGAAGTTCATCCTCTGTGACGGAAACCGGTGCATCCGCCTTGCTTCGGTTTGCCACTTTCTGACCGATCCATGTGAGAAAGCGTGAGAGCGGGGAGAGTTCCTTCATCAGGACTGAGAGAAGCCATGCGCAGCTGAGGATTATCTTCTCAGGCTGCTTCTTGCCGATGCTCTTGGGAAGCATCTCTGCTGCAAAGAAGACAACTATTGTTGTGATTATTGTTGAGATGCTGACGGCGTTTATGCCCCATCTGCGTGTGACATAGACGGTGACAATAGATGCAGTGCATATATGCAATATGTTGGTGCAGATCAGCAGTGTAGTGATTGCTTTGTCGAAATCATCAAGGATATCCAGGACTTTTCTAGCCCGCTGGTTTCCGTGATCGGAGGCTGCCTTGATCTTGTTTCTTGAAACTGATGAGAGCGCTGTCTCAGTGATTGCGCAGTATGCCGCGCCTAAAATCAGAAGAATAACCCATAACAGAGGGGGTTTACTGCCATCATCCATAATTGGACTTGAATCTCCTTAAGAATAAGACCCTGTCTGGGCCGATTAAATATATACATATCATATTAACTCATGCGAGGTCAACAGAGGTCTGTGCATTGCCTTCTGTGTGAAAAAAAGAGGCTGCACCACGGTGCAGCCCCCGAAGCTTTATCTGTTCCGGTAATTATTCTGTGTACTCGATTCCCTTTCCGTAGACCAGAGAGTCATAAGCGCTCTGGACCTTTGCCCAGTTCTGGTCACGGTCAAGCGCCACGCCACGTCCCACACCTGAGACAATCAGGCCAAGGCCCTTCTTCTCAAGTGTCTCACCCAGCTCCCTGAGAAGCGCAGGTGCCGAGCCCGGATCGGTGGATCTTCCATCAAAGATTATGTGGATGTAAACATCCTCAAGACCGTATTTCTTGGCTATGTCAAGGATGGCAAGAGGGTAGTCGATGGACCCGTGAGAGGACTTCTTGGTGAGAAGAGCAAATAGATGTAGGGCAGTTCCTTTCTTCTTGCAGTTCTCAATTGTGCTGATGAACACCGGATTCTCTGAGAAACTTCCGTCCTTCATTGCGTTGTCAAGGCGCACATCATCCTGCAGGACGACTCTTCCGGAACCAAGATTAATGTGTCCGGCCTCAGAGTTTCCGGGCTTGCCCTCTGCAAGACCCACCGCGTTTCCGGATGCCTCAAGCTCTGCATACGGCTTATTGGCAAGAAGGCTGTCCCAATATGGGGTGCTCTCACTGTAGATGGGGTTGTTTGCGTTGTGCTCGCCAAGTCCCCAGCCGTCCAGGATCAGGAGCAGGACCTTTGAGCTCTTGTCAAAGTCAAAGAAGCTCTCGCCTGTCATGTCCTTTGGCTGCTCAAGTCCCATTGCCTTAAGGACTGTGGGTGCCACATCACAGAGTTTTCCGCTCTTTCTGGTGAGCTTCATGCCGTCACCGACTCCGATGCATGCCACAAGATTGCATGTGTGTGCCACGTGGGCGCTTCCGTCCTCTTTCCTGAGAATCTCGATGTTTCCGTGGTCGGCGGTGAGAAGAACCCTGTAGCCTGCAGCTGTTGCCTTCTCGATTGCCTGTCTCACATATTTGTCCACAGCCGGGGTTGCCTTGCGCTTTGCATCATCGTTTGATGTGTGGCCAATGACATCTCCGTTGGCGTAGTTTGTGACAATGAAGTCATAGCCCTGGTCAATTGCCTGACAGAGTCTCTCAGCCACTTTTGGAAGGCTGAGCTCCGGAACCTGATCAAACGGGATTCCCTTGGGTGATGGGATTCTGACATCCTCCTCTCCCTTGAACGGAGCATTGTTTCCGCCGTTGAAGAAGAATGTCACATGGGCGTATTTCTCGCTCTCTGCAAGATGCAGCTGTGTCTTTCCGTTCTCTGAGAGAACCTGTGCCAGTGTCTTCTGGACCTTTGCTGGTGCGAATGCTATGGGAAGATAGGTGTACTTCTCGTTGTACATGGTCAGGATCACGAAATCCAGAGGGGAGAGTTGCTTTCTCTCAAAGCCATTGAAGTTCGGATCGGTGAATGCGTCGGTAAGCTCAACCTCTCGCTCTCCTCTGCGGCAGCAGAAGATCACTCCGTCATTCTCCCTGACTGTACCGACAGCCTTTCCCTTCCTGTCCAGGAGGTTCATCGGCTTGAGATGATAGTCGGAGT
>JAFZUN010000227.1 GCA_017618315.1 Spirochaetales bacterium | reverse complement strand
CGACCAGGAAGGCAGAGAGGCTCAGAACCGGATTCGCCCTCAGCATGATCACCACGACTGCGATAATCAGCGTCAGGTTCGGGATCAGGCTTGTGATGAGCCTTGTGAACATCTCCTTAAGTGAAGAGACATCATTTATGAGCCTGCTCAGGATCTTGCCTGTGGGCCTTGAGTCAAAGTAGTACAGTGACAGGGTCTGAAGATGGTCAAACGCAGTGCGCCTGATGTCATAGACAATCTTGTTGGTGACATTTGCTAGAATCTTCTTGAAGCCCATGGTGAGAAGCCAGCTGGATATGGCAAGACCTGTGGCTATGCACATTGTTGTGATCAGCCCTCGCACATCCTTGTTGGCGATGTTGATGTCTACTGCACGCTCACTGAAGGAGGGCAGGATGGCCACAATCAGCGTCTCCGCCAGTATCATTATGATTGCAAGGGCGGTCTGGAGCTTGTAATCCTTGAGATAAGAGATTGTTCTGAGAAGGGTCTTGATGTTGCTGACATCAGAGACTCTTTCGTCTTCTTTGTAGGTGTTTACAGCCATCAGTTCTCCTCCTCTTCTTCAGGGTATTGTGTCATGTAGGTCTTGTAGTAGTTGCCCTTGAGAGCCATCAGGCTGTCATGGGTTCCTCTCTCTACAATCCTTCCATGGTCGAGTATGATGATCTCATCAGCATCACGTACTGCTGAGATCCTGTGGGCAATGATCATCATGGTCAGGTTTCTGTGGTGCCTGATCGCTCTCTGGACCTTCTTCTCCGTCTCCATGTCCAGAGCGGATGTCGCATCATCAAAGATCAGAAGAGGTCTGCCTGATGCAAATGCTCTAGCGATGGACACCCTCTGCTTCTGTCCTCCGGAGAGTCCCACGCCTTTCTCTCCTATGACGGTGTCATAGCCTTCGGAGAGCCTTGAGATGAAGTCATGGGCTGCTGCATCCTTTGCCGACTCCTCCAGGACATCTTGTGACAGAAGTCCTTTCTGGCCCTTGTCCAGGTTGCTTGTGATGGTGTCGGAGAAGAGGAAGATGTCCTGGGTGACAATTGCCTTTCCGCATCTGGCACTGTCAAGATCAAGCTCCCTCAGGTCAGTTCCATCTGTCCTTATGCTTCCTGATGTCGGGTCTATGAACCTCATGGCAAGGTTTGCTATCGTGCTCTTTCCGCTGCCTGTAGCTCCCATAATGCCAAGAGTTCTTCCACTTTTCAGATGGAATGAGACATCGTCGAGTATCACGGCACCATTGTCGGCGGTAAGGGATACATGGTCGAACTCAAGGTCACCGGAGGGCTTGTCCAGATGTTTCTCTCCGTTTTTGATTCTCGGTTTTGCATCAAGGATCTTGGAGATTTTCCTGAGCGATGCCCTGGCTGCGGCAAACTCTGTCAGAAGCCATCCGAGCTCCATCATCGGCCATGCCAGCTCGCTTGTGTATGATGTCACTGCAGAGAGCTCTCCGAGAGTCATTTTTCCCCTGATCACCTGAATACCGGAGAGGAGGATGGCAAGGTAAAGCATGATCCTTGCAAGAGCCTCCATGGGGGTTATCCAGTTGGCCCAGAGGAAGTCAAGCTTCAGCGAGTGCCTGAGAAATGACCTGTTGCTCTTGTCGAACCTGACCGCTTCCTCTTTCTCCCGTCCGAATGCCTTGACGGTCCTTATTCCGCTAAGGCTCTCGGTGGCGCTCTGGTTCATGTCGGCAATGTCATCCGATCTCTTGTCCGAGAGCTTATCGCCCTTGGGTTCTGAGATGATTGCAAGCACACCGATGATCGGCATTATCACCAAAGCAGGGATTGCACCGCTGGGGTTGATGCTGATCAGGCAGTATGCCATGTAAATGACATGGAACACTATCTCAATGAAGAACATGGCGATGAAACCGGTGGTGAATCCCACGGTCTCAATGTCCTGCTTGGTGCGGCTCATCAGTTCTCCGGGGTTGTTCTCCCTGAAGAAGTACTGGTCCTCGGCGAGTATGCTCCTGAAGGTCTCCTCGCGCATGCATCTCTGCATGGCGGAGCTTATGCAGTCAGAGGAGAATTCCTGAATGTATTTGGCCACGCCTGTGACAAGATAGACAACCAACATGGGGATGGCTATGGAGAAGAACAGGTCTCCTCTGCCTCCGACAATGCACTTGTCTATGATGTCTCTTATGTATTTAGGGCCCAGTGCGTTGAGGTAAACTCCGATGACAAGAAAAATAATTGACGTCAGATAGAGCTTCCACTGCTTACGGGCATATTTAAGTAGTCTGCGCATATATTGTCTGTTAGTCTGAATGTCAGAATGTGATTACCATACGGACTGTTCGGTCGTGTGGCTGCTGCGGGATTGAATCCAGTAGCTGTGATTGCCTGCAGATTCCAATTGAGATGAAATCCAATGAACCGGAGTTCTCTGTTAAATCGAATAATTGATCATAGTATCCTGCACCTCTCCCTAGTCTGGTTCCGAATTCTGTGAAGGCAAGTCCGGGTACCAGGATAATTCCTTTGGTTTTTTCAACGGTGCCTATTCTACTATTGAAGTCAATTATATTCAATACGTCTGGGGAATCTGCTGTGAACGTATGGTTCGGAAGAAGCATGAGGCTGTCTTTCCAGCCTTTTCGTGCAATGCGGAAAACCCCGACATCGACATCGGGCACAGCCACTGTCTTACCATCCGCGATTGCCCTGTCCAACAGGACTGAGATGTCTATCTCACCTTTCAGGGGAACATATCCCAAGACATACTGTGCGCTCTTGTAATCCTCAAGGGCGCAGATCCTCTGTGCAACAACCTGCGGATCCGGCCCCGGTATTGACTTCATCAAGGCAAGCATCCTGGTTCTGAGAGCTGTCTTATCCTGTATGTCTCTGATATCTTCCATATCTTTCATATCTACCATATCTTGAAAAGCCTTCCAAGTGGAAAGACCACATAAAACCGGTATATAAAATAAAAAACCAACTCCCATAGGGAATTGGTTTTCTTGCAAGTTGCCGTCTCCAGGAATTGAACCAGGGACACAGGGATTTTCAGTCCCTTGCTCTACCAACTGAGCTAAAACGGCGTGCAGAAGTATGTATAACCCAAAGAATCATAACTGTCAAGAGGATATTTCAAAATGGGAAAAACAGTGTACAATGATTCCATGGAAAACTATCAGAGGGCTCTAAATTACGAGACGGTGGTCCGTATCCTCCAGAAGGCGGACGGCTATTGCTGGGACCAGTTCCTGCAGATCTCAAACGAATGTGACACCAGGGAGGAGCTCCCGTACAACACCCGTACATATGCCCAGATTCTGGGTGTGGACCAGAACACAGTAAATGACGCATACCTCAAGTGCCGCTCTTCATTCGAGCACCTTGATGAGAAGACCATGATCATAGACCCGTCAAGTCCTCTCTGGCCTGACTCTGTGACAGGAATCCCGTTCCTGTATCTTCAGGGAGATGCCACGCTACTGCAGGGCAGGGGTATCAGTGTGGTAGGTACAAGGAACCCATCAAACCGCGGCATGGCACTGGCAAGAGAAGTTGTGGACTCGCTTGGAGAAAGCGGTTTCACAATCATAAGTGGACTGGCGATGGGGATAGATGGAGTAGCCCATATTGAGGCATTAGCTAAAGATTTCAGAACTATTGGCGTAATTGGGACCTCTGTTTGTGAATCCTATCCCCCTAAGCATGAGAGGCTTCAGTCACTTGTTGCACAGCATGGACTGCTTGTTTCTCAGTTTGCTCCAAGCCGTAAGGTCCAGCAGTATTTCTTCATGCAGCGCAACCTCCTGATGAGCCAGATTGCACTTGGTAGCTTTGTCATTGAGGACCGCGACGGAGGCGGTGGGGTGAAGCAGGCGCTTTACAGCGAGAAGCAGGGCAAGAAGGTTTTCATTCTCCGTGAGACCTATGACAACAGGACATATCTCTGGCCACGGAAGTTCAAGGATCCGGTGATCATAAACCTCAGCCATAACTCCGGCTCACTAGCAAAGAGAGCGCTTCAGATAGCAAGGACATTCGGCAAAAAGAAGACTGATGACGCCCAGCCGTCTCTGTTCTGATTATTGACTGAATACCCTCATAAAGATAATATCTTACTCATTATGAAACCACTTACAGCTAATGAACTCAGAAAGAAATTCATCGATTTCTTCGTATCTAAGGGCCACGTTCAGATCAGTGGCGCCTCCGTCATTCCTGAAAATGATCCGACAGTCCTTTTCACCACTGCCGGAATGCATCCACTTGTACCGTACATCCTGGGTCAGCCCCATCCTGCAGGAAAGAGGCTCACAGATTACCAGAAGTGCATAAGGACCAAGGACATCGACAATGTCGGAGATCCGCATCATCTCACATGCTTTGAGATGCTGGGCAACTGGTCTCTCGGTGATTACTTCAAGAAGGAGATGATTCCTTGGAGCTATGAGTTCCTGACAAAAGAGCTCGGAATAGATCCTGAGAAGCTCTCTGTCACCGTCTTTGAGGGTGAGGAGGGTATTCCCCGTGACGAGGAGAGCGCGGAAATCTGGCACAGATGCGGAATCCCTTATGAGAGAATCTACTTCATGCCGCGTGAGGACAACTGGTGGGGACCTGCCGGAGAGACAGGACCCTGCGGACCTGACACGGAGATGTTCATAGACACAGGCCGCCCCAAGTGCGGACCTGACTGCAAACCCGGCTGCGGCTGCGGCAAGTACTTCGAGGTCTGGAACGACGTTCTCATGGGATATCGCAAGACCAAGGAAGGCACATTCGTGGAGATGGACCGCAAGTGTATCGATACCGGAATGGGAATCGAGAGAACAGTCGCCATCCTTCAGGGCAAGAAGAGCGTCTATGAGACAGAGGTCATGCAACCGATTCTCAAAAAGATCGGTGAGCTTGCCGGTGTGACATACGGTCAGGATGAGAAGACCGATGTCTCCATGAGAATCATCGCAGACCATATCAGGACCAGCACATTCATCCTGGGAGACCAGAGAGGAGTATCACCGTCCAATGTGGGGCAGGGTTACATCCTCAGAAGGCTCATCAGACGTGCCGTCAGGAACGGAAGACATCTGGGCATTGAGGGAGCATTCCTTGCCAAAGTCGCAGAGGTTGTTATTGACATGTACGGCGAGCCGTATCCGGAGCTCATCCAGAACAAGGACAGGGTCTATACGGAGCTGACTGCAGAGGAGAACAAGTTCTCCGAGACCCTCGAGAAGGGCGAGAAACAGTTCGACAAGATGACATACTTCTTGGAGAAGCAGGGTGTCAAAGAGATTGCAGGTGGATCTGCGTTCAAGCTCTATGACACATACGGCTTCCCGATCGAGCTTACAAAGGAGCTTGCCGCAGAGAAAGGCTTCACCGTTGACGTGAAAGGCTTTGAGGAGGCATTCGCAAAGCACCAGGAGCTTTCCAGAACCGCAATGGCAGGTGACTTCAAGAGCGGACTCGGAGATCACAGCGAGGAGACCACAGCCCTCCATACAGCTACCCACATGCTCCAGGCAGCTCTCAGACAGGTTCTTGGCAACGAGGTCGGACAGAAGGGATCCAACATCACTCCAGAGAGACTCAGATTCGACTTCACATACCATGAGAAGATGACTCCCGAGCAGATCAAGCAGGTTGAGGACATAGTCAACGAGCAGATCGGAAAGGATCTCAAGGTGACAGTAGAGACAATGAGCCCGGACGAGGCGGTGAAGAAGGGCGCCATCGCGTTCTTCTCAAGCAAGTACGGAGATCAGGTCACAGTCTATTCAATCGGTGATTTCTCCAAGGAGGTCTGTGCAGGTCCGCACGTGACACACACAGGCGACATGGGGCACTTCCACATCCTGAAGGAGGAGAGCTCCTCCGCCGGAGTCAGGAGAATCAAGGCTGTTCTTGAGAAATAAGCCCTGAGCCAGAATCGTAGATATTTGTCGGAGAAACAATGGATCAGAAGTACATTGAATCAACACTTGAGCTGATGGATTTCATCCAGGACAGCCCCTCATGCTACCACGTGGTCGCCAATGCCGCGGCCATGCTGGAGAATGCGGGTGCCATCCGCCTGGATGAGAAGAACGCCTTTGACATCAAGGCAGGCAACTGCTATTTCGTGGTACGCAACAGCTCGTCGCTCATTGCCTTCCGCATGCCGGAGGAAAAACCCACTGGCTACTCGATCGTGGCGGCTCACACGGACTCACCGTCCTTCAAGCTCAAGGAGAATCCTGAGATCTGCTGTGGTGATGCTTATACCACCCTGAATATGGAAGCTTACGGCGGAATGCTCATGGCACCATGGTT
>JAFZUN010000226.1 GCA_017618315.1 Spirochaetales bacterium | reverse complement strand
CTCGCTCCGTTACGGGTTCGTTCGATTCCCCTGAACTTGAACCTGAAGTCCTTTCGCCACCCCATCAGACTGTAGATTGAAGAGGCAAAGCCGTGGGCTGCCATCTCTCTGCTCTTTGTGCGCCATTTGACGGCATTCGGGTTTTCTAATGAACAAGGCCGCACTGCTACTGTCTGCAGGACCGGGTGGTAAAGGATTTCAACGAATTCGGACCCTTTCAGCCGCTGATGACAGGCAGTGTTGAATATGATTCCCTTGTTGGTAAAAGTCATTGTCGAGGTAGATGGGCTGATGAAAAAAGCACTGTGAGGTACCTGATACTCATGAAGGCTCATGGAGATCATTTTGCTGTGCTCCTCGCCCGAGCGGATTCTGGCCTCATAGTCGAGCCTGTCCAGCTCTTCATCAGAGTAGACACTCCTTGAGGCTACCTGAAGTCTGTCCTCAGTGATTCCATACCAGGAGGGACAAATACAGACAAAACCTTTGAGTGCGCCGGAAGCGATAACGCAGGTGTCGGGAAGTCCGTCTCGCAGTCGAGGACTGTCGGTGATCGAACGGGCGATGCCGGCGACATCCCTGCTGATGATTGCCTCATGGTGATTCGGGACAAAAGCCCCTTCCCTGATATCTATGTTTTTTACAATCTTCTTTCTCTTGTAATCGAGGACAACGGATTTGCGGGCCTCGAGGTCTCCCCACCTTCTCTCATTTGTCATGATGTTTCTGACCATAGAGCCGTTCCAGTCTGTGCGGCCGGTAAGCGTGGGACGTTTCTTCTCTGTCAGAACTCCTGCAATCTCCTCAAAAGAAGAGCCGGTGACATAAGCCAGGTAGATGAAGCGCACCGTCTTGGCCTCCTCCGGCACAACAATGAGCTCGCCATCCTTGGTGTGGCGGAAGCCCAGAAGATCAGAGACCGGAAACTGGTTTGTCATTATCCTCTGGTCATAGGAGAGAATCATGCGGCGGCTCTTGTTTCCCGATTCCCAGTCGGCAAGAAGTGCGTGGAATCCCAAAGTCTGGTCCGCGTCCTTGTTCAGCGTGTAGATGTTCTCGGTCTCGAAGTAAACACCTATTGGCTTCTCCGGGTTCATGAGTCTGAGCTCCGTGATGTACTCAAGGCAGTCTGAGATGTTTCGGGCGAACCTGGAGACGCTGGCGCAGAGGATGAGGTTGAACTTGCCTTCCCTGGCGTCCTCCATCATCTTGTTGAAGGCGTCCCTCTTCTTGGTTGAGGTGCCGGACTTGCCCTCATCGCTGTAGATTTTTGTGAGATTCCAGTTCTCCTTCTTGTTCACCTTGTCGGTGTAATAGAGCTCCTGGTTCTCGATTGAGGAAGTCTGGTTCAGGCTCATAGTGCTGACTCGGGTGTAGACTGCCACATCCATCTTCCCGTCATCCCAGACGGACGGGGTCGGCTTGGGGTGTTTGTAGACAATGCCGCTGTATTCCTTGATCACATTGTGACGGGAGCGGATCGCAAGCCGTTCGGCCTCTCTGGTCTCATGCTGTTTCTGCCAGTCTGCCTTCTGGTCCGGGACGATTTCGTATTCTTCTGTAATGTCTATATTATTAATATGGTCTTCAGCCATTGAGCACCTCCATCATGTCCATCGCAGCGGAGATCTCATTGAGCCATGCAACATATCTGGCGGACTCGACCTTGGCGTACTTCGTTGCAGCAACTGTAAGGCTCTCCCGTTGTGACTCCTCGTTTGCTATGGTGTTGATATTGTACTGGGGGTCTTCTGTCACGATGTCGATCCTATGCGGGAGATGGAACAGATAATGAATCAGGAAGAAAAGGTCTTCCGTGTTTGCGGCAAGATAAGCCTTGGTCTGGGTGGCGATGCAGTTGACATGGCCTGCGCGGCACTCCATCAGAAGCTGGATCATCTGCGGCCTTCTCCAAATCTCCTTTTTTCCTGTGATGTCTATGAAGACTCCCTTCAGTTCCACTTGTGGTGTGTTTGCGTACTTTTCTGCGTAGTAATCCTTGTGATATCTTACAGCCTCGTCCCGTCTGCGTTCCCAGAGCTTGGCGAGTTTGACATAGGCTCCGACTTTGTATCCGGTCATGTCGCACCTCCAAGGTTCTCAGGAAGCGCCCAATACCATTTACCGCCCCTGCGGACTGATTGGATTCCCAGATTGGTCTTAACAATACGGACAGTCTTTATACAGAAATCCATCTCTTCGGCCTTCTTCTCAATCTCGGTACTCAACACAGGACCGT
>JAFZUN010000225.1 GCA_017618315.1 Spirochaetales bacterium | reverse complement strand
CTGGGCAGGATTGTACATAATATGGGAGCCAGTTATATGGGCTGCTCACCGGAAGAAAACCCTGCGCTGTATGACAGTCTGGCACCTGCCAATGCCATCACAGCAAGCACACCCCCGACGAACATTGTTCTCGGGGCGGGTGACGTGATTGTGCCCCCGAAAGATACTTATGAGCTGGATGCTGCGCTGGAAAAAGCAGGGATCGCGCACCAGACCGTCACAATACCGTATGCAAATCACGGCTTTGATGCAGTGGACGGCAACATGACGTGCAATGCATATCTTGATCTGTCCCTGCGGTGGTTTGAGCAGTATCTGAACTGAATTGTTGAAAAAACGAATTGCATGAGGAATATGTTAAATGAAGAGGAAAACCAGTTATTGTCTGTTCGTCTTTGTATGCTTTTTCGCATTGGCAGTCATCCTGTTTCTTCTTCCGGCATGTGCCCATACATCAACCAGTTCATCAGATGTGGTCTATGGCACTGAGCAGAGCATGCTGGAGAACCTCCAGATTGTGGTTGACGGAGGCCAGCCCAAGACAATCAGGACAATCCATTACTCATATGCCAACAACAGGTTCATCTCTCTGCGCGATCTTGCATGTGCCCTTGACGGGACAGCCAGACAGTTCAATATCACAGTCTCTGACGGGGTGACAAGCATCACAACAGAAACACCTTATGCAGCTGTCGGAGGGGAGAACACCCCGTTCGGGGAGGATGCGGTATACAGGACCGGGAAGCTTGCCAGAAATCCGATCACCCTTGACTGCAGGGAAATACGGTTCTACGGTTTTCTCGGGCCCAACTCCGCAGGCAGTGAAGACTGCTTCCTGAATCTGATAGACATTGCTATGATGCTGGATCTTTTCTTCGAGCTTTCTGACGGCAACCTGTATCTGGATACCTCAATGTGTTATGAGTCGGAGCTTCAGGAATCGTTCTACTTCGATACTCACTCGGCCATCGTCGGAGACGCTGATACCGGTGAGATCTTCGCTTCCTGGGAGCCTGATCTCTCTGTTCCAATTGCCAGCACGACAAAACTGATGACCTATTTTGTCATAATGGACTGCATTTCTGAGGGGAAAATATCATTAGATGACATTGTCACCATCACCAAAGAGGCCCAGACCATGTCCCGTTCCGATGACGGAGAGATTGCCATGACGGAAGGAACGGAGATCCCGTTGAGCGAGCTCCTGTACGGAATGCTCATCCCGTCCAGTAACGAATGTGCCCTGTCTCTTGCAATCCATGCAGCCGGAAGTGAGGAGGCTTTTGTCCAGATGATGTATCAGAAGGCCAGGGAGCTCGGGCTTTCGGACAAGGTGAGGTTCTTCAACTGCCACGGACTTCCGGCATATATCGACAGTGCGTTCACGACCAAGGTCCAGAACCGGATGACTGCAAATGACATGTTCCTCATTGTCAGGAATTTATTAAGCACATATCCAGAGATAACCGAGATCACATCACAGAAGAGCGTTCATCTGGAGAACCTTGGTGTCACGGTTGGCAACACAAATCCGCTTCTGTATAACGAACCGGAAGTTGTGGGACTTAAGACCGGCACAACGGATATGGCCCGAAACTGCCTTGTTGCACTGATGAGGACAGAGGACTTAAGCGGTAAGATTCACAATCTGGTTGCAATCCAGTTCGGGGCGGAGGATGAGACGGTGCGTATTACTCTGTCCGAGCAGCTTATCCGCTATGCCAGGCAGGTTCTGCTCTCAAAATAGAGGATCTGATGGGGAAGCAAGGATTGGAATTCATATCATTGAGAGAACGGCCGGAGTACATGGAGATTGCTGCGGATTGGTTCTGCAGCAAGTGGGGTGTGCCCAGAGAGGCCTATCTGAAGTGCATGGATGCATATCTTGGCGGAAAAACTGAATACGGCTGGTATCTCTGCCTGGACAATGAGCGGATTGTCGGAGGTCTTGGTGTAATTGAGAACGACTTTCATGACATAAAGGACCTGTATCCGAATGTCTGCGCGGTCTATACTGAAAAGGCCTACCGGAGAAAAGGCATTGCCGGAAAGCTTCTGGATATGGCAGTGGAGGACCTGCGCTCAAAGGGAATCTCTCCGGTCTATCTGGTTTCGGATCTGACAGGTTTCTACGAGCGTTATGGGTGGGAGTTTCTCTGCATGGTCCAGGGAGACGGAGAGCAGCATATGTCTCGGATGTATATCCACAGATAATTCAATTGTCAAAAGTCTGAGTTACAGTTATAGTCAAAGAAATTAGGGGTGAAATACGGGGGTATTGAAATGAAAAAGATAATCACAGTTTTGTTGATTTCATTATGCCTTGCATCGGTTTTCGCTGCAGGCTCTAAAGAGGACAGCCTTCGGGCAATCAAACAGAGGGGCACTCTTGTCATTGCCACAGAGGGTAACTGGACGCCATGGACATATCATGATGCAACCGATGTTCTCACAGGTTTTGATGTGGAACTGGGAACACTTCTGGCACACAGCCTTGGTGTTGAGCCTGATTTCCATGAGGTTCCCTGGGAGTCCATCCTTGTGGGTGTTGAGCAGAATGTGTTCGATATCGCATGCAACGGAGTAGGCTACACCGCCGAGCGCGCCGAGAAATTCTCATTCTCGGATCCATACCTTTACACCGAGGCAGTACTTGTTGTCAGAAGCGACAACACAACAGTTCATTCACTTGAGGACCTCAAGGGCAAGAAGACAAGCAACTCACCAAACTCCACATATGCCCAGCTTGCTGAGAGCTATGGCGCTACAGTCGATTATGTGGACACCCTGGGTGAGACAATGATGATGATTGAGCAGGGCAGGGTGGATGCCACCATCAATGCCAAGGGCTCTGTGGACAGCTATCTTGCCGAGCATCCGGAAGCAAACATAAAGGTTGTCCAGACAGTCGCAGGTGAGCCGGTATGCTGGCCAATCAGGAAAGGAAGTCAGACAGAGTCTCTTCTGGAGGCCATCAACAGTTTCCTGAAGCAGG
Organism: Spirochaetales bacterium; assembly: GCA_017618315.1. Taxonomy (GTDB): domain Bacteria; phylum Spirochaetota; class Spirochaetia; order Sphaerochaetales; family Sphaerochaetaceae; genus UBA9732. The sequence goes on along the minus strand of JAFZUN010000225.1, from coordinate 10,984 downwards.
TCCGTCAGGACGGGACACTTAGTGCCCTTTCCGTCAAATACTTCGGAGCCGACCTGACAAAGGCAAACTGACAGACTGTGAATGAAAGACTCTGGTCCATACTGATAGACTCATTTCCCAAGCTGCTGGCCTATGGAATCAAGGTGACGGTCCCTTTGACCATATTCTCCTTCTCCATTGCCCTGGTTGTTGCGCTTTTGGTTGCTCTTATCCAGTATGCCAAGGTCAGAGGTCTTCAGCAGCTCTGCAGGTTCTACATCTGGATAACACGCGGAACACCGCTTCTGGTCCAGCTTTACATTGTGTTCTTCGGACTACCCAGCATTGGCATAAAGCTTCCTGCTTTCATTGCGGCCATGCTGGTCCTGGGCTTCAATGAGGGAGCCTACATGTCCGAGACCATCCGCGGAGCCCTGGAGAGTGTGTCAACCGGTCAGATAGAGGCAGGCTACTGTGTGGGACTGACATTCCCGAAGATCATGTGGCATGTCGCTCTTCCTCAGGCATTCCGCACTGCGTTCCCGGCTTTGGGAAACTCCATGATATCCATGCTCAAGGAGACATCCATGGCAGCAACAATCTCAGTCATGGAGATGTTCCGTCAGGCCCAGGTGATCAACGGCCGTGTATATGAGTCATTGGGCCTCTATCTTGAGGTCGCGCTCATTTACCTGCTTTTCTGCACGTTCCTGACATTCCTGCAGCGCAGGGGTGAGAAGCGCCTTTCTGGCTATGGGAGGAAGAGCTCATGATGCTGGAGATAAGGGATGTTAGAAAACAGTTTGATGGCCTCAAGGTCCTGGACGGAATAAGTTTTGATGTCGAGAAGAGCGATGTTGTGGCCATCCTGGGTCCCAGCGGTTCCGGAAAGACAACGCTTCTCAGATGCCTGAACTTCCTGGAGAAGGCAGACGGCGGGACAATGGTCTTTGACGGCAAAAGGATTGACCTGAACAAGGCCACAAAGGCAGAGATATCAGCACTGCGCAAGAAAACCGCGTTTGTCTTCCAGAGCTACAACCTGTTTCTCAACAAGACCGTTCTGGAGAATGTGACGCTGGGCCTCACCGCAGGTGCGGGAATGAAGAAGAAGGATGCGGTTGAGATTGCCCATCAGATGCTGAAGAAGGTCGGAATGGATGACAAGGTTTCAAGCTATCCGTCCCAGCTCTCCGGAGGTCAGCAGCAGAGAGTGGCAATAGCGCGGGCACTTGCTTCAAAGCCGGAGATCATTTTCTTTGATGAGCCTACAAGCGCACTTGATCCTGAGCTGATAGGAGAGGTCCTGAATGTGATGCGTCAGCTTGCGGAGGAGGGCATGACCATGCTTGTGGTGACACACGAGATGAGCTTTGCCAGAAACGTCTCCAGCAAGGTGATCTTCATTGAGGACGGACACATTGTTGAGTCAGGTCCTTCCAAATCATTCTTCGCAAACCCGAAGGAAGAGCGTACAAAGGCGTTTCTGAGGTCCATTGAGTTCGATCAGTAAGTTGTCTCAGATTCCGAATACGGTGTGGATGCTCTCATAAGGGCCGAATGCAATGACCCTGTCGCCCTGTGCTATAACAGTATCCTTTGTGATGTTGATTGTCTCGTCTCCTCTGGAGACCATCATGATGTTGATTGAGAAATAGTCCTTGATTTTGCTTTCGACAAGGCTCTTGCCCTCCATCATGGGTGGAACCTTGTTTAGGATGATGTCAACAAGAACCTGGTAGCCGAAGTTCGACATGATTGTGATCTCATTCATGTCTCTCATGAGGTCCTTGTCCTTTCTTTCCTGCTTGCTACCGCGTTCCTTTTTCAGCACGAAGGCATCCCTGATTGATGTCAGGGGCCCGAACGCTATCAATGTGTCCTTGTTTGAGAAGATGGTGTCGGCCGTGACATAGTGGTTATGACCGTTTCTGGTGTACATCAGGATGTTGACGTTGAACCTTTTCCTGAGATCTGCATCCGCAACACATTTTCCCTCAAGGAACTCGGGCACCTTGTAGAGGAAGATGTTTACCACGGCATCCTCGCCATATGTGTCCAGGACGGAGATGTAATTGTCCTTGGCTGCTCTCTTGAAGGCCTTTACGGTTATATCGTCAATCGCCTTGTTCAAGGACTTCTCTACAACAGGGATACGGAGCAGCAGGAAGAAAGCCAGCAGGCTTCCGAAACCGATGAACAGAAGTACAAGCTGTGTGTCGAACTTGGAGAAGTCAATGCTCAGAAAGAGATTGATGAACAATGATACGATGACCACTGAGAAGAAGTATCCGGTCAGCATCGCGGCTGTGGCAATGCGCCTTCTGGTCTTTTCGCTCACTACTATCTCGGCCTCTCCGGTTGTGTATCCGGCGTTTGTGAGCAGGGAGACTGCCTGGAATCCCGCCTTTTCCTTGGGGAGTCCGGTTATACGGAAGAGCACTGTGTAGAATTTGATCAGCGCGTAATAAATGATGATTACTGTGATGATGATGGTGATTGAAGAAGTCAAACTCATGTTTTACAGTATATACTGCACGTTTGTTGAAGACAACAGTGAAGAGAGTTTGAAGATATGAACAATAGTGAAGAAGAGAAGAAAAGCGCAAATGTGTTTGCAGGCAGGAATTTCCGCCTTGTTTTCCTGGGTGCGCTTGTATCTGAGCTGGGAGCTTTGCTTTACAGCTTTGCGGTGAGTTTCTATATCCTTGAGATCAGCAATAACAACGCTTTCCTTCAGGGTCTGTATTTGGCACTCTGTGGTGTTGCCATGCTTGTCTTCACACCGGTTGGCGGTGTGATGGGGGACCGGTTCAACAAAGCCAGGATCATGTACGTCTGTGATTATCTGAAAGGAAGCACCATCATCCTTGCAACTGTCCTGATGCTTGTATTCCGTCAGCCTGATGCCCATCTGGTTATCCTCTTTATACTTGGAATCATAGGTAATGCGGTGAGCGGGGTGTTCAATCCTGCCTCAGGCGCGCTTCTGCCGCACATTGTAGCAGAGGACAAGCTTCAGCAGGCAAACTCCTATTTCACAATCAAGAGCTCGCTGGAGAGCATCCTGGGAGTAATCCTTGCAGGTGTCCTTTATGCCGCGCTTCCGATCCATCTCTTGTTCTTCCTTGTCGGAGCATGCTTTCTGGCATCCGGTTTGTCGGAGATGTTCATCCGCTATGACCATCAGCCGTCACAGGAGAATCTGACCTTGAAGCTGGCCGTCAGGGACATGCGTGACGGTCTTGTGTACCTGAAGACACAGAAAGCCATTCTGGCTCTTCTGGGAGCCATCCTCTTCATCAATTTCTTCTTCTCTCCGGTCACCGGAAACTTCCTTCCTTTCTTTGTAAGGACGGATCTTGCCACTGCCCCGTCATATCTCTTGGACAACATTCTGACTCCGGAGCTCTGGTCTTCCGTGGTTGGGGTCTGCTTCGGGATAAGCTCCCTCTTGGGGGCTGCGATCCTGAGTGCGGGAAAGCAGCCTGACAAGTGCGGTCACAAGGTTGCAGTGAGAATAGGTCTCATAGCGCTGCTCATGATTGTCTGGACCGTAAGTTATTGGATTCTTGTTGACAGGGGAGTCTCGCTGAATGCATTTTTGGTGGTGCTGTGCCTCGGAACCCTGGTGATGGGCTTTCTGATCTCTTATGTGAACATTCCGGTAAGCACTGCGATAATGCGTGTGGTTGACAAGGATAAATTAAGCAAGGTCACAAGCATAACAAGCATAGGCTCCCAGGGAATGATCCCTGTTGCCTCGGTTCTGGCAGGTGCTATCCTTCAGTCCCTCGGCTCAACGCCTCTGCTTGTCTTCTGCTCGCTGGGCTTTTCAGTCACAGCTTTGCTGATGCTTGTGAACAAATCTATCAGAAACCTTTAGCTGAGAATTCCCCATAAAACTTCACAAAACAGTGGTATAATCCACATGACCGTTGTTTCTTTTAGGTGGTTGGGATTTGAGTCTTCTGCTGGATCTGTTTCTGACATTCGCAAAAATAGGTCTCTTCACATTCGGCGGGGGTTATGCCCTGGTCTCACTGATTCAGCACACATGTGTGGAGGTCAAAGGCTGGATAAGTCATGACGAGATGATGAACGTGACCGTTGTTGCAGAGTCCACTCCGGGTCCCATAGCAATCAACTGCGCCACATATGTCGGATACAAGCAGAAAGGAATGGCCGGGGCTGTTGTGGCAACATTGGGCATGATTCTGCCGTCTTTTGTGATTATCCTCCTGATATCATTCTTCCTTGACAATTTCATGGAAATATCATGGATTGCTCATGCGTTCATGGGAATAAGGATCGCGGTCGGAATCCTGATTCTTGATGCGGGAATCAAAATGGTCAGGAAAAGGAAGAAAAGGCCGTTTCCGCTTCTGATCATGATCATTGCCGCAGTCACAATGCTTTTTATAGACATATTTGCAGTGCATGTATCATCCATCACCCTCATGCTTGCTTCTGCAGTGATAAGCCTGTCGGTATATGTTGTTCAGACCATGAGGGGGAAGCGGGAATGATTTACCTTGATCTGTTCATCGGATTCTTGAAGGTAGGTCTTTTTGCCTTCGGTGGCGCGTACGGGGCAATATCTCTCATAAGGGACATTGTTCTGTCATACGGCTGGCTCAGTGAGGAGATGATCACCTACATGATAGGTGTGAGTGAGAGTACCCCCGGTCCCATCATGATAAATCTTGCAACATATGTGGGAAGCTCGCAGGGCGGGGTGCTTGGGGCACTGATAGCCACGCTTGCAGTGGTGCTTCCATCGTTCATCACAATCCTTCTGGTCATGATCATCCTCAAGAAAGTCTTGAAGAACCCCTATGTCCAGGCGGCTCTGGGAGGAATGAAGAGCTGTGTGATAGGGATTATCCTGGCCACGGGAATCTTCATGATGCTCCAGCCATGTCTTGGAAGCCTGCAGGACATATCCGTGGACGTTACGGCCATCATCATGACAGTTGTGCTTGGCGCAGTCTATTTCGGCTCTCGCAAGTTCTTTAAAAGAGGAATCTCTCCAATAGGACTTATAGGGATATCCGCTGTATCAGGAGTTCTTGTTTACGGGTTCACCCTGGGTTTCTGAGTTACAAACAATCAGTTAGAAACAATCAGAACTTGACAGTTCTTGGCGGCTCGGTGAATGAGCTGAAGGTTGCCTCGGCGTTCTTGAAGTAAAGTACAAGTGTGTTGCCGTCATCCTCACTGTACATTCTTCTGAGCTGAGGATAGCTGTCCAGCATGTGCTTCTTTGCCTCTCTTCTGTCATCCTCCACCAGCTCTCCCTTGACCCTGAGCCACCTGCCGTCCATGAAGGCGCAGATCTCAACCTTAGGGTTCTTCTCTATTTGCTTGGACACAGCCTTTCTTTTTCCGGACTGGATGTAAAGCTTGTCCTCAAAGACATCAACGGCTCCGAACGGGCGGACTCTGGGCTGGTCGCCGTCCATTGTTGCAATATAAAAGATTCCTGCCTTTTTCAGGAAATCAAAGACTTCTCTCATGTTCAACCTCCGGTCTGATTTATACACCATAACACATAAAAGATGAGTCAGGGAAAAAAAGAACAAATTTTCAGTATGAAAAACATAAATTATAAGCAATAATGCTACCTATGGGATTGCTTGAGTACTTCATTGACAATTATGTGATGCTCTATGAGCTGGTCGGAATGTTCGCCATTCTGGGTATCAGCACGCTCCTGTCCAACAGGATGAAGAAGCTCACCATATCAATTGTTGTTCTGCTGCTTCTTGAGTCAGTGGTATTCAAGCTTGAGAGATGGACACAGACATTCGAAGAGTTGAGTCTGCTGCGTCCTATATTAACTGCAACGCTCTACACCATGTATCCGTTGATCCTCATGCTGCTCATTCTCCTGACCGAGACTGACAGCTTCTCAAAACGCAGTCTGGTGTTTGCGATTCCCTGGTTTGTCAGTATTCCGGTCTATTACTCCTCACAGTGGACTCATATGGTCTGCTGGTATTCCGAGGAGAACCATTATCAGGGTGGTCTGCTCAGCTGGCTCCCGTATATAGTGTTCGCGTTCTATGTCGTTGTCTTCCTGATCCAGAACATCAGGTACTTCCGCAGCTACTCCAGGATGAACCGTGCAATCACGCGGTACATAATCGTCGGTGCTATTGCCGGTGTATTGTTCTACTTGTTCTTCGAGGTCGATCAGGATTACAGCGAGATCTTCACGGCATCAATCCTGCTTTACTATATCCTGGTCTACATTCACATGGCCAAGATGGATCCGCTGACGCAGCTTCCCAACAGGCAGAGCTATTATCAGGACCTCAAGATAGACACAAACATCATCACAGGCGTCATTTCCGTGGACATGAACGGGCTTCAGACCATCAATGACAACCTGGGACATGAGTACGGTGACATGGCTCTGGTGGTTGTGGCAGGGGTGCTGAAACACCATTGCCCTCTAAACAGCACCGTCTATCGTGTGGGAGGTGACGAGTTCGTCATACTCTGCCGCAAGGTACGTGAGCCTGAGCTCAAGTCCATGATTGCCGCCATGCGTGAGAACCTTGTGCACACCTCATACGTGTGCGCGTTCGGCTATGCCATGTGCAGTGCGGATGTCAACGTGTTCGATGCCATTAAGCTTGCCGATGCCAGAATGCTTGAGGACAAGATTGCCGCCAAGCAGGACTTCCAGTGATTTGCGCTGTTTGAGCTGTTTGAGCTAATTGAGCTGTTTGCGCTATTTGCGCTAAACGTCGCTATTTGACTGAAATTAGAGTACTTTCAGGACTGAACCCACCGTGGCAAGCAGAGATCCTGCCACCACAAGAATCTGGAACGGGACTTTACCGAACGCACCGCAGACAGGGGACTCTAGATTCTTCTCCTTGCGGGACCTGTTGTATGCAAGAATGATTCCAACTCCGGTGAGCACCTGGATTATACCTGCAAGTCTGGTGAATCCCACAAAACTCTGAAGACCCAGAAGGGCAAGAAGAAGGCTCGGAACCGATGCTATGACCCAACTTGGCCTGAGGCCGATCTTTGTCTGCTCATGAACTATGTCCCTGAGGTTCAGAGTGTTTGCCCAAAGAGATGTGGACAGGGCCAAGAGGGTAAACAGATAGCCTACGACTGAGACCCAGCCGCCAAGGTGTGCCGAGAGGTCTACAAGAGCTCCGTTCTGGGTTATTGCGGAACCTGCTCCTACCAGTGTCATGAATGTGACAAGAATCAGCAGGAAGACGTTTATGCCTGTTCCGGCTATGATGGAGCCCCTGATCTTGCGGACATCTCCGTTAAGGCCTTTGACAGCCTGAGGCACTGACATGACCGCAGAAAGTGAGAAGGAGACACCTCCGTAGAGTGCCAGCAGATTCTGACCGGCCACTATTGTGCCCGGAAGCTTGCTCAGCGGTGAGGAGAGGGTGGCCACAAAGAGAATCACAATCACAAGTGACATGGCGGAGACCGCAATCTTCTCACAGATTCCAACAGCCTTCATTCCGATGAAGACAACGCTTGCCGCAATAAGATAGTAAATCAGCATGGCAAGTCTTGTGTTCATTCCGAACCAGGTGTTGAACACCGCGGCGCTTCCGGCAATGAAGCCGCTGACATTGAGAAGGACTGACAGACCCAGCATGGCAAATGCAAAGGCCGTGAAGATCTTCTTCATCTTTCCCTTGAAGAGCTCTACCTCAAAGCACTTTATGAACTGCTTTCCGCCGTTGTTCAGTGAGAGCTCTGCAATCATCAGATGCATCAGCAGGTTTATGGCATAGGCCACGGCAATGATCAGAATTATGCTTGCCCATGAAGTCCTTGATGCTATGTACGGAACGGCAAGTATGCCGCTTCCCACGCCATGGCCAACAATAATGCTTGTGGCCTCGAAGAAGGTCAGCCTTGATTCGCTTTCGATTGTGTTGTTGTTTACTGTGTTATCCATGTCTCTCACCTTGCAGCGCTGAATATCCTGTACATGTCCTCTGTCTGAAGGACCTGGAAGTTGCCTAGCGTCTTGGCACCTTTAAGCGATGCCTTATCCGCGAGCATCCTGCAGACATCGTCTGTGGCGTCAATTCCAAGACCGCTGATTCTGATTGGCATTCCGAACGATGTGAATACCTTCTCAAAAGCCTCTATTGTCTTATCGGCTGCCTTGTCAGGGTCTTTTTCCTCAATTCCGAACACAAGACTGCCGAGTTTTGCAAAGCGTGAGGGATCGGTCTTCTTGACATATCGTGCCCAGGAGCTCCAGATTGCCGAGAGTCCTGCGCCGTGTGCCACGTCGTAGATTGCGGAAAGCTCGTGCTCAAGGCGGTGGCATGCCCAGTCGCCGGTTGACTCGAATCCCATGTTCGCAAGACCGTTGTGGGATAAGGATCCGGCCCACATGAGGTTTGCCCTGGCATCGTAGTCTGAGGGGTTCTCAAAGACCTTGAGGGTGTTTGTCATGACTGTCTTGAGGATGGAAGCTGCAATCTGGTCCGTTAGATCAAGCGCGGGACCGTTATGGAAGAACCTCTCTATGGTGTGCATCATTATGTCAGTGCTGCCGCTTCCGGTCTGGTACCTTGAGACGGAGTAGGTGAGAACGGGATTCATCAGGGCGAATACGGGACGGCCAAGGTTTGTGTTGCAGCCGTACTTGTCATTCGGAGTGACCTCGTCGTTTGTGATGACGCTGGAGTTGCTCATCTCGCTTCCGGTTGCAGAGAGCGTGAGCACGCAACCCATGGGAAGGCGCTTCTCTGGAGCCTTCTTTCCGCAGTAGAAGTCCCAGACATCGCCGTCATAGACAGTTCCGTAGCTTATGCACTTTGCACTGTCCAGGACAGAGCCTCCGCCAACAGCAAGGATGAAGTCAATTTTCTGGCTCCTGCAGATCTCAATGCCCTTTCGTGCCAGTGTGAGTCTGGGGTTGGGCTTCACGCCTCCCAGCTCAATGAAATCAATCCCACTCTCTTTGAGCGACTGCCTTATAATGCCCAGAAGGCCGCTTTTCTCAGCAGAGCTTGATCCATAGTGCAGAAGCACCTTCTTTGCCCCGTTCTCCTTGAGGACTTTTCCCGCAAGTCTCTCTGTCTCTTTTCCGAAATAAACATGTGTGGGTGCGTAGTACTCTGTGTAAGCCATTTTCCCTCCGGTGATGATTCTTCTCTATTAAGATTATTAATCCTTAAACGTGTTCTTTCAAGCGATGAGAACGTTGATTCCCTTGTCCCTCAGCCGCTCTATCTCATCTTTGGGGGTCTGGGAGTCGGTCACAACGGTGCTGACCCTGGACAGGTCAAAGGCAAGACAGAAGGCCTTTCTGTTGAATTTGGTGTGGTCTACAAGAAGAATGGTCTCCCTTGCATGTGTCACCAGGGTCCTCTTCATGCTTGCCTCACTGGGGATGGCCGCATAGCAGCCCTCGTCAGGTTCAATTCCTGAGACGCTGGTGATACACTTGTCCACATAATACCTTCGGATGCTGTCCTCCGCATCAGGGCCAATGGTCAGGTGTGTGTCACGGGTCATCTCACCGCCGATCTGCATTATCCTGTTCTCCTCGTTCTCAAGGAGTATGTCCGCAATATCGGGTGAGTTGGTGACAAACAGCATGTTGCTCAGGTCCCTGATCATGGGGGCAAGAATCTGATTTGTGCTTCCTCCGTCTATGAAAAGGCTCTCATCGTTGTGAATCAGGGTGGCCGCCAGACGGGCTATGCGCTCCTTGTCATCGCGGTTGCGCTCAAGACGGTTGTAGATGGATGATGTCTGCCAGACGGACTTCTTCTGCTCGTTGAGGATGGCTCCTCCGTGAACCCTGATGAGCTTCTTTGCCTTCTCAAGCTCAATCAGGTCACGCCTGATGGTGATTTCCGTCTCTCCGAGAAGCTCTGAGAGCTCGCGGATGTCCGCCTTGCGGTTATTTGTGATAATTTGGATGATTCTGTTGCGTCTTTCCTGGATGAGCAATCTTTGTGCCATGCCTGTATTTTATATCAGGGAGCCCGGATTGTACAGTAAAATTATCATTTTTCTGCAAAAATGTAAATTAATTTGCAAAATTATGAAAAAAGCTATCAGAAAAATGTAAAATTATGCTTTACAACTGGTATTTCTCATAGTATCGTTTATACAGGAGGAATATGGTCATGAAGCTTGTTGCAGCAAAGGAAATGCTGGATGACGCCGTCAGGGGTCATTATGCTGTAGGACATTTCAATCTAAACAATATGGAGAGCGTTAGGGCTTTCCTCCTTGCGGCGCAGGAGACAAAGTCCCCCATCATCCTGGGGGTCTCAGGCGGAACGGCAAAGTACATGGGCGGCTACCGCACCATCTCAGACATGGTGCAGGATTTCATCAATTACCTGGACATAACAGTTCCTGTCTCACTGCATGTGGACCACGGCAAATACTCTGAGGCACTCGATGCCATAGAGAACGGATTCTCATCCGTCATGTTCGACGGTTCATCACTTCCCATTGCGGAGAACATCGAGAAGACAAAGGAAGTGGTGAGGCTGGCGCATGCCAAGGGCATCAGCGTAGAGGCCGAGGTAGGCGGAATAGGAGGCGAGGAGGACGGACGCATCTCAAGAGGCGAATGTGCCGACCCCGCGCAGTGCAAGATGATCGCGGATCTGGGAATTGACTTCCTTGCCGCGGGAATCGGAAACATACATGGAAAGTACCCTGCAGACTGGGAAGGCCTGCACTTTGATGTGCTCTCAGCCATCAAGGCACAGATAGGGGATCTGCCGCTTGTCCTTCATGGCGGCTCGATGATTCCCGAGGACCAGATCAGGGAAGCTATTAAGAGAGGAGTGGCCAAGATCAACGTCAACACTGAATGCCAGATTGCATTCACGGAGGCCACGAGGAAGTATTTTGAGGAGAACAGGGACAAGGAGAGCAAGGGCTTCACGCCAAGAGCTGTCCTTGCTCCGGGACTTGAGGCCACAAAGGCCATGTGCATCAAGAAGATGACACTCTTCGGGAGCAT
>JAFZUN010000224.1 GCA_017618315.1 Spirochaetales bacterium | reverse complement strand
CTTCTGGGTTTTGCCTGCTATGACGCGACCATGCGTGATTTCTCCGGACCCACAGCGGTTTCTGAGGAGTGCAGGGGCAAAGGTGTGGGAGCTGCGCTTCTTCTGAGCAGCCTCTGGTCCATGAGGGACGAGGGTTACGCATATGCGATTATCGGCGGAGTAGGGCCTGCCGCCATCTATGAGAAGGTCTGCGGGGCAAAGATGATAGAGAACAGCACCCCAGGTGCATATAAGGATTTTGTAGGACTATGAAATACGGGCATTTTGACAACAAGAACAGGGAATACGTCATTGACAGACCGGATGTGCCGGTCTCATGGACCAACTATCTCGGAACAGAGGATACAGGAACCGTCATCTCCCATAATGCGGGAGGCTACATGTTCTCCGGAGATCCTGAGACTCACAGGATCACAAGGTTCAGGGCAAACGGTGTTCCGCTTGACCGTCCGGGCCACTATGTATACCTAAGGGACAACTCTGACGGGGACTACTGGAGCATCTCATGGCAGCCAGTGGGAAAAGACCTGAGTAAGGCCTCCTACAAGACCCGCCACGGCCTCTCATACTCGGTCTTTGAGAGTGATTACAGAGATGTTCATGCGTCGCAGAAGCTTTTCATCCCCAGAGGTCACAAGTGTGAGATCTGGGATGTAAACGTAAAGAATGAGGGAAAGACGGAGAGAAAACTCAGCCTTTTCGGATACTGCGAGTTCAGCTTCAACATAATAGAGATAGACAACCAGAACTTCCAGATGAGCATGTACTGCAGCGGCTCCCGCTATGCAGACGGTGTAATTGAGTGTGACAACTTCTACAATCCTGGAATGTTCCATTATTTCACCTCAACATTTAAGCCTACAGGTTTTGACTGTGTGCGTGACTCGTTTATCGGAGTCTATCATACGGAGAGCAATCCCATAGGAGTCGAGAAGGGAATTCTGAGTTCCAGCACTGAGCTCGGCAACAACCAGTGCGGTGCACTGAGCACCGAGATGGTCCTTGCTCCGGGAGAGACAAAGAGATTTGTTTTCATCCTCGGCGTGGGAGATCTGATGGCTGGAAAGAAGGAGAAAGCTTACTATTCTTCAACTTCCAAGGTAGATCAGGCATTCAATGAGCTTGTCGAGTACTGGAATGAAAAGGTTGAGACACTCCAGGTCAAGACTCCGAATGCAGACATGGACACCATGCTCAACACATGGAACCTCTATCAGAGCGAGACCAACGTTGTCTTCAGCCGCTTTGCCTCATTCATAGAGGTTGGAGGCCGTACAGGTCTGGGTTATCGTGACACCGCACAGGATGCAATGTGTGTTGTTGCCTCCAACCCGTCACAGTGCAAAAAGAGGATAATCCAGCTTCTCAGAGGCCTTACATCCTCAGGATACGGGCTTCACCTCTTCAGCCCGGAGGTCTTTGATCCGGACATCCCGAAGGTCGAGCCCTTCAAGTCACCGACAGTCAAGCCAATGCCGGAGCCTTCCAGCATGGTTCACGGCCTGAAGGACACCTGCAGTGACGATGCCCTCTGGCTGGTCCCGTCAATCTGCGAGTTCATCAGGGAGACCGGAGACATGTCCTTCCTGGACCAGCGTTTCGGTTATGCCGACTGCGGTGAGGGAACTGTCCTTGAACACATGGAGAAGATCCTGGAGTTCAGTGCCAAGCAGGTCGGGAAGAGCGGTATCTGCCTGGGACTCAGGGCAGACTGGAACGACTGCATCAACCTCGGTGGCGGAGAGAGCGCACTTGTGTCATTCCTTCATTACTGGGCAATCGATGAGTTCATCGGGCTTCTTGCCAAATCAGGTCATTCTGACAGGATCCCGCATTTTGAGAAGATGAAGGCAAAGGTCAAGGAAGCCTGCGAGCGCGAGCTCTGGGACGGTGAGTGGTATATCCGCGGAATCACGAAGTCGGGCCGCAAGATAGGAACATCCGCCGATGAGGAGGGCAAGGTTCATCTTGAGTCCAATTCCTGGGCTGTCTGCAGCGGACTTGCTGACGGAGAGCATGCCAGAAAGGCTGTCGGCGCCATAGAGAAGTATCTTCTTGGAGAATGGGGAATCCATCTTAATGCTCCCAGCTACAGCAAGCCTGATGATGAGATCGGTTTTGTGACCAGGGTCTACAGGGGAATCAAGGAGAACGGAGCTATCTTCAGCCATCCGAATCCATGGGCATGGGTCGCAGCTGCGAAGATTGGCATGGGAGACCTTGCCATGCGCTTCTACGATTCTCTGTGTCCCGCAAGGCAGAATGACAAGATCGAGGTGCGCCAGAGCGAGCCATACACATACTGCCAGTTCATCATGGGCCGCGATCACAGCGCATACGGACGAGCAAGGCACCCGTGGCTGACAGGATCTGCAGGCTGGGCATACTTTGCAGCGTCACACTATATCCTCGGAATCAGACCGGACTATGACGGACTTGTCATTGATCCGTGTATTCCCGCTTCCTGGGATGGCTTTGAGGTGGACAGGGTTTTCCGAGGCAAAAAAGTACATATCACGGTCAAAAACCCGCTTCATATCCAGAAGGGGCAGCCTGTGTTCCTCTCCATGGATGAGCTTTCCGGCGGTGATGTGACCGTTGAGCTGCAAATTGAGTCTATCTGATTCAGTTCTTTTGTGTTAGAGTGGATATACTGAAAGCTGAAAAGGAGACCGATATGCTTTTCTACAAATGCGCCCATTGCGGGAATTTCATCACATTCCTCACTGAGAAAGCCGCTGCGACCCCCATGTGCTGCGGAGCCAAGATGGAGGAGATCATAGCTAACACAGTTGATGCTGCCAAGGAGAAACATGTCCCTGAGGTATCAATCACTGGAAACCTCGTCAATGTCAAAGTCGGTGCTGTGGCACACCCGATGTTGGATGCCCATTACATCCAGTTCATCATCCTGGAGACAAAGAACGGTTATCAGAAGAAGGACCTCAAGCCCGGTCAGGAGCCTGTTGCTGAGTTCCTGGTTACGCCTGGCGATGAGCCTGTTGCTGTTTATGAGTACTGCAACCTTCACGGTCTGTGGAAGAAAGATTTATAAGGAGAGTCAATATGGACAAATATGTATGTGATGCATGTGGTTACGAGTATGATCCCGCAGTAGGTGATCCTGACAACGGAATCGCTCCGGGAACTGCATTTGAGGATCTGCCGGAGGATTGGACCTGTCCAGTGTGCGGCGTCGGCAAAGACATGTTCTCAAAAGCATGAATCATCCGGTATTTCCGCGCTTGCTCCCTTCGGGGAGCATTTTTGTTAACTTTTTATGGATAAATCAGGCGCTAAAGT
>JAFZUN010000223.1 GCA_017618315.1 Spirochaetales bacterium | reverse complement strand
GGAAAGCGGTTATCTGATTGACGGCCTGAACATTGAGCTTATCTGTGACGGAAGCCACCTTCCACCGGAGCTCCTTCAGATGATCTTCAAACTCAAGGACCATAAACGTATCATCGCATGCTCTGACAGCATGAGAGGCGCAGGAATGCCAGACGGACCCTCAATCCTTGGTCCCAAGCACAACGGAACAGCCTGCATAATCGAGGATGGGATTGCCAAGATGCCTGACCGCACATGCTTTGCGGGAAGTGTCGCCACAGGTGACAGGCTTGCCAGAACGCTCCATTGCATTATGGGCTTCAGCATGGATGAGGTCTCAAAGATCCTCTGCCTCCAGCCGGCTGCACTAATAGGCATGGACAAGGAGATAGGGTCAATAGAGGTCGGAAAGAATGCGGATCTTGTGGTCTGCAATGACAATATAGATATCAAAGAAGTATTCATTGGCGGAAAAGCCATAATGTGAGGTGAATAATGAACATCAATATTTCTGTTTCATCAACTGCCGTTGAGAACGGACGCAAGGCTGCAATCAAGATTGCAGAGATCATCAACAAGGCCATTGCAGAGAAAGGCCATGCCAGAATAGTGCTTTCAACAGGCGCAAGCCAGTTCGAGATGTTCGATGTCCTGGTGAAGCTTGATGTGGACTGGTCAAAGGTGGAGATGTTCCATCTGGATGAGTATGTCAATCTTCCCGAGACCCATATCGCATCATTCCGCAAGTACCTCAAGGAGAGGTTTGTCAACGTGGTCCATCCCAAAGCAGCTCATTTCGTGATTGGAGAGGGTGATATCAAGAAGAACATAGAGGAGCTGACCAAAGAGCTTCGCAAGGACGAGATTGATGTGGGTGTGATCGGAATCGGAGAGAACGGCCATATAGCATTCAATGACCCACCTGCTGACTTTGACGCGAAAGAGGCCTACAGGGTGGTCAACCTGGACCACAAGTGCAGGATGCAGCAGGTCGGAGAAGGGTGGTTTGTCACAGAGGACGATGTCCCGAAACAGGCAATCTCAATGCTTCCCGGCCAGATTATGTCATGCAAGACCATTGTCTCAGTCGTGCCTCATGCCGTGAAGGCAAAGGCAATCTATGACACAATCACACAGCCTGTGAACAACATGGTCCCTGCCACACTGATGAAGACACACCCGGAGTGGTATCTGTTCATCGATGATGACTCTGCCTCAATGCTGATCAAATAACCGGAAAAGCTCAGAAGAAGAACTGGAAGGCAACGTAAGCTGCGTAGATTATCAGAAGGATTATTCCCTGATATCTGCGCAGTTTCTTTGTGCACAGTGCCGGAACTGTCATGAAAGCCATGACAAAGAACATGAGCGGGATATCAATGACAAGAGAAGCATTGCGTCCTGCAATCAGCTTGTCCGCCGGAACACCGAATGGATTTATTGTAATTGCCATTCCGCTAACCAGTACCAGGTTGAACAGGTTGGCACCCACGATGTTTCCAAGAGACAGTGAGGAGTGACCCTTAATCAGTGATGTGATTGCAGTCACAAGCTCGGGCAGGGATGTGCCAAGTGCGATGAATGTAAGAGCAATGACCGACTCAGGAACACCGAGACCTTTAGCTATGATCTTTCCGTTGTCAACCAGAAGCCTTGCTCCCACTGCTATGACAGCCGCTCCAAGAACCAGAAGGAATATGTCCTTCCAGAGAGGAGAGTCCTTCTTTTCCTCATCCTCATCATCCTCCGGATCCATGACAAGCTTTCCGCTGAATGCCTGTCTGATTGTGATAGTCATGTAGACTAAGAAAATAAGGAGAAGAAGAATACCGATCAGGCGGGAGAATGAACCTGTGCTGTATGCTACAGCAGCATAGAAGATTGCAGCAATGAAGAAGAAGATTACCGGTGTCTTGAATGTCCTGGTGTCAACGTCCAGGCTTGATTTTGCCGCAATGGTTATCGCGGCAATCAAGGCAGTGTTGCAGATACATGATCCTATGGCGTTTCCATATGCTGTTTGGCTCTGTCCTACTGCAGCTGCAAATGATGAGACCATCACCTCCGGGATTGTTGTTCCGATTGAGACAATTGTGGCTCCTATGAGGATCTCGGGAATGTGATATCTGTGTGCAATTCCTACCGCACCGTCAACGAACCAGTCTCCGCCTTTGATAAGAAGGACAAAACCCACAAGAAACAGAACAATAGCCAAGAACATCAGATTACTCCCTAAAGTGCGATTCTCTTTCCTGAATCGGATGACTCATATATACCACAAATGACTGACAGTGGCAATTTTCCCTGAATTCCGTCCACCAGCAGAGCTCTTCCATCAACATAGTGGTCACGAAGGTTTCTGAACTCCCTTGTGTGGTATTCTGTCGAGATTCCACGGGGGTCTGCGGATGAGGAGCCGGCACTTGAGGCTCCGACCTTGACTGGACACTGCTGAGGAAGTGACCAGGTTGTGATCACGTCATTCTCCAGGACCACGGTTCCTTTCTCCCCGCAGAATATGAACTTCTTTGTGAAGGACGGATTCGAGCAAACTGTAGCGTCCACAACAGCCAGTGAGCCGTCAGCGAACTCAATTGCGGCAACAGCAGTATCCTCTCCCTCGATTCTGCGCAATCGTGTGGCGGTATAGCCCATGACGGAGACTGGTTGCCCCATTATGTAGCAGAGAACATCAATTCCGTGTATTCCCTGATTCATCAGCATTCCGCCGCCTTCACCTTCGAATGATCCGCGCCATGATGCCTGGTCATAGTATTCCTGACCCCTCATGTAACGCATCATGAGCTGTGCGGATACCATCTTACCAAACCAGCCTTCAATTACTGCCTTGTGGATTGCCTGGACTGCATCCGAGAAACGGGTCTGCGATATGGTGCAGAGTATCAGGCCTTTTTCCTTTGCAACGTCAATAAGATCGTCCGCCTGTTCTGGTCTCAGACTTATTGGCTTCTCGACAACCACATTCTTTCCGGCAAGAAGCGCTTCTCTTGCATCTTCAAAATGATTGCCTGACGGTGTGCAGATTGTTATGAAATTGATTGAAGAGTCCAAAAGTAGGTCATCATAAGAATGTCTTGCTTCTGTTCTGAACTCTTTTGCGAGCTTCTCTGCGCTTGAGTAGGACTTTGATGCGCAGGCTACAAGAG
>JAFZUN010000222.1 GCA_017618315.1 Spirochaetales bacterium | reverse complement strand
ATGGCTGCAATCAGAGCCTCGGTGCAGTCGGCAAGAATCGCCTTCTTCAGCCTTCCGCCTGATAGTTCCTCACCTCTTCCCATCACAAGAAGCTTGTCCAGCCCAAGGGCTGTGGCAACCTCAAAAAGGGCATCCTCACTTACAACCAGGCTCCTCACACGGGTACACTGGCCCTCATCTCCATTGAGGTTGTTGTAAAGCCACTCGGAGACAACAACTGAGAGGACGCTGTCTCCCAGGAACTCCAGCCGCTCGTTGTCGGTGATGTCACGGCTTCTTGCCTCATTGGCGAATGAGGAATGGATGAATGCGTTATCCAATAAAGAGATATCAGAGAAATCAAGACCTGTTCGGCCCTGAAATAACAAAAGCTCCCTCTTTCTGTCCTCAGAAATGAAGGGAGCTTTTCTTGACTTTGAATCAGACATTAATCAAAGAAGACTTGCCAGATAGTCAACTGCCTCACCGACTGTCTCGAATGTCCTGCCCTTCTCATCAGGAATGGTGATGTCGAACTCCTCTTCAAAACCACTGACGAGATCAAGGATATCCATGCTGTCTGCCTTGAGATCGTTCACGAATGATGACTCTCTGGTGATGGTGTTCTCATCTACAGCGAGCTTATCAGCGATGATTGCCTTTACCTTGTTGAATACTTCATTGTTTGTCATTGAAATCACTCCTCAGGATTGACTACCTGGACTCCCTTGTAGTATCCGCACTGCGGGCAGACACGATGCGGCAGAATCAGCTGTCCGCACTTTGTGCACTTGCAAAGTGTAGGAGCCTGAAGCCTCATGTTTGATGCCTTGCGGGAAGCAGCCCTGGACTTTGATGTCTTATATTTGGGTGTTGCCATAATATTACCTCTGTATAACCAATGATTTAATCGAACATTGTGAGAATATAGGAAAAACGTATTTAAGTCAATTGCTTAAGCTTTTCTTTGACCTTCTCTCCTACCAGTTTCGGGACCATTTTCGATATATCCGCACCGAATACGGCCATCTCCTTGATGCTGGAGCTCCTGATGAGGAAGTATTTGGGGTCAGTGGGAATGAAAAGAACCTCGACATCCGGGCACATCTGCTTGTAAGTCATGGCAAGCTCGAACTCATAACCGAAATCGTTCATGGCCCTTACACCTCGGACAATCACGCCGGTATCATGCTCCTTGGCGAAATCCACCACCAGACCGCTCCAGATGCACACCTCGATATTCTTGTGCCTGGAAAGAAGCTCCTCCAGCATGGCCTTCCTCTCTCGGGACGTGAACAGGGTGCTCTTGTTGATGTTGTCCGCTATCACCACGTACAGCTTGTCATAAAGCAGGGCACATCTCTCGATGATGTCCATATGGCCAACTGTAGGCGGATCAAACGTTCCGGGAAGCATTGCGCATTTGGTGTTCATTCCTTTCTCCCCTCCACATATTTCTTTGCCCCGTCATAGTTTTCCTTGGACTCATACGGGATACGTGTCTTAATAACAAAATGTCCTTCCTCGTCCTTTGTGAAAACCGCGAAGTTGCCATGGCCGATGTAGGAGATGTACTCTCCCTCCTGGACGTTCTCCTGCTCCTTCAGCTTGGAGATCACGCAGTCGAAATGACTGAATCCGCCATCGCTCTCGCCTATTGCCTCTGCTATGAAGTCAATCGGCTCACCGCAGATGCGGCAACTCGGCCTTGGCTCGTTGACCTGCGGGACGGACATCTCGTCAAAGGACATGTGCTTTTTCACAGGCTGTGCGGACTGTGGTTGCTGCATCTGCTGGGCTGGCTCATTGCCCTTCTTGGAGTTCTTTTTCTTCTTCCTGTTTCTGTTGTCACTGTTGTCCATCAGAAATCATCCCCATAATAGTAATTGACACTTCCGTCAGTGACGGTGGCCACATCAAATCGGATACCGTTGAAACGTACCTTGGAATCAGATGAGAGAAAAGACTCCAGAGTTCTTCTCAGCCTTTTGCGCTTCTGCGGGCCGACCATGTATCTGACATCATCAGAAGGCCATCTGCCTGTAAGGCTCTTAACCTCTGTGACGCAAAGTATCCCATTGTCAGACAAAGAGATGATATCTATCTCCCCATAAGGACAGCGGTAGTTTCTCGCAAGAACCTCATGGCCATTTGAGACCAGCCAGTCAGCCACAAGAGACTCGCAGATATCCCCTTTCCTCTTTGTCTCCATCTTCTTCCTTATAAAAAAGACGGAAACCACCCCAAGTGATTATCCGTCTTTCCTGTTATTCTGATATTGAACTCAGATTCCCTTATGTCCGCGGATCTGCTCAGGAACCTTGGCTGCCTTACCGACCTTGTCTCTGAGATAGTAGAGCTTAGCTCTTCTGACACGACCGCGTCTGATGACCTCGATCTTCTCAACTCTCGGTGAGTGCAGCGGGAAAATCCTCTCAACTCCGACACCGTAGGAGATCTTTCTGACAACGAATGTCCTTCTGATACCTGTGTTGTTCTTAGCAATGACAACACCCTCGAAGACCTGGATTCTCTCGGTTGTTCCCTCGACGATCTTGAAGTAGACCTTCACTGTGTCGCCAATGTGGAAGTTCTCGGCATCCTGCTTCATCTGTTCCTGTTCAATAGCCTTAATCAAGTCCATTTTTTAACCCCTTGGTCAATTTAATTTCTTCTAATAGTTTGCTGGCAGCCTCATCAAGTGAAGCATTCTCCAGCAGATCCGGCCTGTTGGACAAAGTCTTCTCAAGCCTTTTTTGCAGCCTCCACTTCTCTATGTTGGCATGATGGCCTGACAATAATAT
>JAFZUN010000221.1 GCA_017618315.1 Spirochaetales bacterium | reverse complement strand
TAGAACCTGTCCTCATAGATTGCGTTCTGTTTTGCATCAAGGCGCGGTGAATCCAAATGAGCTCCAAGGATATTCATACCGTTGCTGATATCATCTGTTCCGATGTTGAAGAGAATCAGGCTCTTTCCCATCTTGTTGACGTAGACCTTGTCTCCGGCCTTGAGCTTCTCAACACTCTCAATGTTCTTGTATCCGTTCTGTTCTGCAATGCGGACAGAAGCTTCGGTGCAAAGACGCTCGGTCTTGTTGCAGCTGATGAAATCCATGTAGTTTTCAATGAGTCTTTCCATTATTTGCTCCCTTAGGATAATCTAAACTTAAAGCGTGGCGAACTCAAGGGTTTTGGTATGGCGTCCTTTGTGGCATATCACGTCCACAATACATCTCTCCATCATTATGCCCTGCATTGCCGTGCCTATCTCTTTTATCTTTATATCATATTCTGAAAGGGTAACAAGGATACGCTCCATGTCCTTCTGCGTGTAGTTGTTGCAGCAGTCGCGGTATATTTCACGGTCCTTAGGCATTGATATGGGCCTGTCTCCGTCAAAGACCTTCTTTGAAAAGGCGCTGTTGTCCTCACCATAACGTAGTCCCATGCCGCATCCGTTTTTAACGTTTATCTGTACAGAAAGTGCCCTTCTGAAATAGGTGGACAGGCGAGAAGCGCACATGGCTGTTACAGTTGCAGCGTCTTTTGTCCTTAAGAGAGTGTGAAGGCACTCAAGCGCGCTTTCCAGCTTGCAACGAGCGATGTATGAGAAAAGAGTGAACTCATTTTCCTCTCTGGTGTGGCTGAGAAACTCCTCGACATCCTCATAGGTGACAGTGGTCTTTCCCGGAATAGTCTTGAGATAGACTATCATCTGTGAGCAGGTGTTCTGGAACTCCTGGAGGTTGTTCTCAACTCTCTCGATTATGGCAGTTATTGCCTTGCTGTCTATTCCAAGGCCGTTTCTTCTGAAGTAAGAGGAGAGCCACTCGTTCTTCTTGCTCTCAAAGAGCTCGTAGAACTTGACCACAAAGTCTTTGCCCTGGGACTCGACGGCTCCCATTATGACCGAGTTGACGTAAAGCTCCGTACTGGTCAGAATCAACGTGGCGCAGTCAGATGGACTTTGGATGTACTCAACAAGCGGTTTTACCTTGTCAGCGGTCTTGATCTCCTGGACCTCATCCAAAATCACCAGCTTGTGGTCGGCAAAGAGGTCGTTGTTGTTAAGCTGCGCATAGAGCTCCGCCTCATAATCCTCAAAGGCATAGAACTTGGAGGTGTCACAGGAACCGATCTGAGAACGAACTTTGCTGATGAAATCCTCTTTCAGGCCCTTCTCAGGGCCCAGAAGAAGATAGGATTGACCCACGGTCACCTCCCATACTGGCGGATTATCATGAGAAGTTTACCATGAATCTGGCATTGTGTGGAGACCATGACCTTGTAGGCGGAGTTGGCGGGATGAAGCTCATAACGGTCACCGACATGGTAGAAATGCTTCAGTGTAATGCCGTAGTTCTCATCTTCTCCGATGCTAGCTGCGACAATCTCACCGTTCTGGGCATAATTTGTCTTCTTTATTATTGCAATGTCCCCGTCATTGATGCCATCCTCTATCATGCTGTCACCACGGATGCGCATGGCATAAAGCTGGTCTGTGCGACCGGCTCCGACAAGATCCTCTGGAACGGATATGAAGCCATCATAGACTTCCTCTGACTCAATGGGGGCTCCTGCAGCTGTAGTCCCAAGCATGGGAACCCTGATGACAGTGCCGCTCTCAGGGGTTGTTCTCTTTAAGAGTGCCATGCCTCTTGGAAGGTTGTCTGCGGTCTTTATGATGTTCTTTTTCTCAAGAGCACGCAGATGGTCATAGGCGGCCTTGGGAGAGAAACCGAAATGGTTTCCAATATCACGGAGGCTTGGCGCATAGCCGTTCTCATCAAAATAATGCTCAATGAAAAGTGCGATTTCCTGCTGTCTTTCAGTAAGTCCTTTCATGCCATACCCCCAGTGTGTTAAGTACTTTATTCCATACTATCACACCGCTTATCAAAAGTTAAGATACTTTTTTCAACTTTTTAAGTATTTTTGGAGAAGTCACAGAAGGCCGGTCTGCTGCAGGATCTCACGTGTTGAAAACTTAAGCTCCGGACAGGTCAGAAGTTCAAGTTCCATCGGAAGGTCAATGTCCTTTTTCATTGTTATGAGGCTCTTGTTCACCGGAAGCCTGTCCTTGCCGATGTTCAAAAGGACCTTTATGCGGTTGCTTCTGTCATTCATGTAATTGAGTAGAAGATTATCCAGGCACCCGTAGTCCCTCATGAGTCTTGAAGCAGTCTTGGGGCCAATACCCTCAACACCACGGATGTTGTCCGCATGGTCCCCGGTAAGGCATTTGAAGTCAACATACTGGCTTCCGGTTATACCGTACTTCTCCATCAGGGCAGCCTCATCCATGATTATGCTTTTGTCCCCACGGTAGCGCAAAACCGAAGTTTCCTCATCAATCAGCTGGAAGAAATCGCTGTCATGAGAGCAGATTATAATCTCAGCTTTATCCTTGAGTCTTTGCGCATATGAGGCAATCACATCATCCGCCTCGTGGACGGTTGTCTCATAGCATCTGATTCCCATGAAGTCCAGAACCCTGTAAGCTTCCGGAAGCTGAATGAAAGGGTTCTCCTCATCCGGGACATCAGAGAGATCCGGCCTGTTTGCCTTGTACTCAGGATCTATCTCCATCCTTGGGTTATGATGCTCGCCGTCAAAGACAACCAGGACATATGAAGGCTCTGTCATCCTGATGATCTTAAGCATTGCTCCGGCAAAACCCATGATGCCCTGAATGGCCTTTCCCTCATGGTTAATTATCCTTGAAGGCATGCCGTAGAACATCTGGAACCAAAGATTCATGCCGTCTACAAGAAGAAGCTTATGATGTCCTGATTCATTTTTATACATATTTTTTTATCAAGTATTGCTTACTTTTAATGCTCTTATTGCATTCAGGACAGCTATCACCATGACTCCGACATCAGCAAAGATCGCAGCCCACATGTTCGTGATTCCCAGTGCTCCAAGAATCAGGCATGCGAACTTGACAGCCAGCGCAAACACGATGTTCTGATAGACAATCCTAAGACACTTGCGGGATATCTTAATTGCCTTTGCAATCTTCATGGGATTGTCATCCATAAGGACTATGTCAGCAGCCTCAATGGCCGCATCAGATCCCATGGCGCCCATGGCAATTCCCAGGTCGGCTCTGGTTAGTACCGGAGCGTCGTTGATGCCGTCTCCCACAAAGGCAAGCTTCTCTTTGTCATCCAGAAGACTCTCAACAATCCTGACCTTATCCTCAGGAAGCAGTCCTGCATGGAACTCGTCTATGCCAAGCTCAGATGCCACTTTGGTTGCTATGGACTCGGAGTCTCCGGTGAGCATGACTGTCTTCTGTACACCAGATTCCTTGAGAGCGGAGATTGCGGCCTTGCTCTCAGGCTTGACCACATCAGAGATCACAATGTGTCCGACATAAGATCCGTCAACTGCCACATGGATTATTGTGCCAACACTATGACAGTCGTGAGCCTCTATCCCAAGTTTTTTCATCAGTTTGAGATTGCCTGCTGCGACTGTCTTTCCGTCCACCTTTCCAACAACCCCGTGTCCGCTTATCTCTTCGACATCAGAGACGCGGGAGCGTTCAATCTCCATGCCATATGCCTTCTGAAGGCTCTTTGAGATGGGATGGGATGAGTAGCTCTCCACATGGGCGGCAAGCTCAATAATCTCATGCTCATCAATCGCTGCATGGTGCACGGCAACAACCTCGAATACTCCCTGTGTAAGGGTTCCCGTCTTGTCAAAGACAACCGTCTTTGTCTTTGAGAGCATCTCAAGGAAGTTGGAGCCTTTGACCAGAACACCCTCATGGCTTGCTCCGCCTATTCCGGCAAAGAAACTGAGCGGAATTGAGATGACCAGGGCGCACGGGCAGCTGATGACAAGGAATGTAAGCGCACGGTATATCCACATGCTCCAGTTACCGACAAAGATCGGCGGAATCACGGCAAGAGCAATTGCACTCAGCACAACCGCAGGTATGTAGTACCTGGCAAAACGGGAGATGAACTCCTCTGACTTTGACTT
>JAFZUN010000026.1 GCA_017618315.1 Spirochaetales bacterium | reverse complement strand
TGGATCAGCGCGGGAGTGCTCAGCTCCGGGGTGATCATGCTGATAGTATCCAGGATCTTGGGCTGGAACATGCCGCTCAGGTATTAGGAGGGGACATGACAAAGAGAATACCGCTTGTAATTGTTGCCTCAGTGCTTATCCTTCTCCTTTTTTCCAGCTGCATTGCAATCAATGATGCCAAGATGAAGCTTGCAGAGTCCAGTGCGGTCTTTGATGTTGAATACAACGGACAGGTGATCAGGGACCTCCGCTACGGTGAGGCTCCACGCAATCTCTATGACCTCTATCTTCCGGAAGACACCACAGATGCAAAGGCAACCCATCTGATTCTGTTCATCCATGGAGGAAGCTGGACCGGCGGAGACAAAAAGGACGGTGAGATGTACTGCCGCAACTATGCTGCCCACGGTTATGTGTCCGCCTCGATAAGCTATACCCTCAAGGCAGAGGGTGCGGACACAAATGTCATGCTTGTCAATGACGAGGTCAAGGCCGCAGTCAGTGCAATCAAGACCAGATGTGCCGAGGAGGGGATTGCGCTTGCTGACATGGCGGTGTCAGGATTCTCCGCAGGTGCCTGCCAGGCCATGCTGTACGGCTTCAAGGAGGCAACAACATCAGCTCTGCCCGTGAAGTTCATTATCCAGATGTCTGGCCCAACCACGTTTGAGCCTGCAGTCTGGCGCAACGGTGAGATCCACTGGATGATGAGAAAGCAGACCGGCCTTGACGGTTCTGCTGAGGGCGATGCCGCATGGATCAGCCTGTTCAGCGGAGAGACTGTCACCGCTGAGATGGTGATTAGCGGTGAGGCAGAGGCCATCTGGAGGAAGATATCCCCATACACATACATCACAGGTTCGAGTGTTCCTGTTCTCTCCGCCTTTGGCTCACTTGACGGGGTGGTTCCTCCGGCCAGCAGGCTTGTACTTGAGAAGGCACTTCAGGAGAACTCTGTGACATATGACACGGTGATACTGGAGCACTCGGGTCATTCACTTGGCAGTGATGTGGATAAGGTGAGAGTCTTCCTTGATAAGATTTATGAATACTGCAGTCTTTATTTCTGAGTAGGCGGATTATCTGAGGTTATTCTCTCCAACAGGCGACGCGCCTCTGCCACGTCATCGTCAGTGATGCCTGCAGGGTCACCGTAACGTGCGCGGATATAGATTTCCCTAAGCAAGCTCTCATCCTCGGACATGTCTTTCTTCTCATCCTCGCTCAGTTCCCTTGAGGACTCGAGAATATCGGCGGAGGTACTGCCTTTTTTGAGCTCTGCACCGCCTTTTCTGACATACTTGATGTACTCCCTGTAAAGGGCTCTGATAGCCTCGACCTTGTCAAGCTGGGCCTGCTCCTCAGGGGTTCTGGCCACCACAGGCTCATTGCCCTTCTTTTTCTTCCGCTTGATGACAATCAAGATGATAGTTGTGGCAGCAATCACGGATACTCCGGCAATCACCAGGATGATGATGAGATTATTGTCCTCATCCTTCTCTGATTCCGGCAGCTGCGCATTCTCCTTCATTGAGTCCTCGTCCTCCACCATTTTTCCGCCGGGGATTGCAGTGGGGGCATACCCGATGTTGTGTTCGTTCTGGAACCTGATGCGCTCTGTTTTCAGTTTCTCCG
>JAFZUN010000220.1 GCA_017618315.1 Spirochaetales bacterium | reverse complement strand
GTCCGCAAGTATGTCTGTGACCTTCTGTCTGCAAACGGCATTCCTGTTCCGAAGAAACTTCTGATCAACCCCGCCGGCACTTGGACTTTCGGAGGACCAGCGGCTGACTGCGGCCTGACTGGCAGGAAGATTGTCTGTGATCAGTATGGCGGCTATGCCCCGGTAGGTGGCGGAGCCTTCAGCGGAAAGGATCCATCAAAAGTGGACAGAAGCGGATGCTATGCCGCCAGGAAGATCGCGGTTGACCTGGTGCGGAAGCACAACTTTGACAGCTGCGTTGTGCAGCTTGCCTATGCTATCGGTGTAAGCAATCCGGTATCTGTTTCCGCAATCGGGACACTTTATGACGGATCAAAGGCCGATGTAAGCGATGAGGTGTTGCAGAGTTATGACCTGACACCTCGCGGAATCATCAGGAGCCTTAATCTACTTGAGCTTGATTACGGCATTCTCTCCGGTGGGAACCACATGATGGCGTTCATCTGAATCAGAAAGAGAAGAGTGTGTTGATTGCTGTTGCCACACCGTCCTCTGAGACGGTGTCGGTGATGTAGTCGACTTTTTCCTTGACACAGGCCTCCGCATTGCCCATTCCCACAGAAAAGCCTGCCTCTGTCAGCATCTCAAGGTCATTTGCACTGTCTCCGAACGCGATTATGTTCTGAGGTCCGCAACCCAGATGCTCGCACAGCCTCAACAGTCCATTTGCCTTGGTTATGTCTTTTGCCGTTGTCTCAATGGACTTGTCCTCCAGAAGAACTGCCTGATGAATTCCGGTGGCGCGGAGCTCTTCTGCGGCCTTTGAGGCGTCCTCCATGGTCTTGAAGAAAGTCTGGATCCTGTAGACACTGATGCCGTGCTTCTTTATGTAATGTCTCATCCTGACAATCATGCCGCTTTTTCTGACACCCTTGGTGGACTTCCTATGGGATTTTGAGAGGTAGTTGGTCCTTCTGAGCAGCCTAAGGAGAAAACGGGGTGAGATAATCACAAAGCCGTTCAGATAAAGGCAGGACTTGCCGCCGTTCTCATGCAGTATCTTGAGCGCATATCTTGTTGTGCTTGAGTCCATCGGCCGGTTGAATATCTCATTTCCGTCTGAATCTGTGACAATGGCACCGTTTGCCGTCACAAAGTATTTGAAATGGGCGAACACTTCCAGCGGAATCTGGGAGATGTCCCTGCCGGTGGAGATTGCAACCGATATTCCCTTTTGCGTGAGTCTGTCTATGGCTTCTCCAACGGCCTCAGACATGCATCCCTCATTCAGGACAGTGCCGTCAAGGTCAAAAGCGGCAATCTTGATGTCTTTCTCTGAGAATTGTCTTCTGGATTCAGCCAATTGCTTTGCCACCTTTTATGTAGGCAAGATAATCATCCTCCTCAAGAGGTTGGGAGAAGAGGAAGCCCTGGATGTATCTGACTCCAAGTGATGTGACATCCTCAAGCTGCTCCTTTGTCTCGATACCTTCAACTACTGTCGAGATCCCAAGGTCCATGAAGAGTCTGATTGTGCCGTCTATGAATTTCCTGCTCTTGTCCTGTCTTGTTGAGATCATGGAAGGAATCTTGACGAACGAGAACGGCATTGACATGACCTGAAGGGCGTTGGAGTATCCTGTCCCGTAATCATCCAGCGCGAAAGAGAAGCCTCTGCTGATCATCGACTTCATGAAGGTCTGAAGTATCTCCGGGTTCTTGGCGGCTGAAGACTCCGTGATCTCGAAGCATATCCTGCGGGGATCAACATTATGATCGTTCACTATGGCTGTTATTCGCTGGACAGGGTTGTGGAAGAACTCGGTTGCAGAGAGGTTGATGTGAAGCATGTCCACCTCGGGATGTCTGGCCAGGAAACGGCAGCCTGCATCAACCACGAATGAATCGATGAACAGGGCCAGGCCACGGTTCTCGACAATGGGGATGAACTCAGATGGCAGAATATTGCCGAGGTTCTTGTCGTTGTATCTGAGCAGTACCTCCGCAGTGTTCATCTCAGGATGCTCAAGGTTGATGATCGGCTGGAAACAGACGTACAGACCCTCCTTGGTCTTGACGGCTCTTCTCATTGACTCCTCAATCAGCTGTATTCTCCTGTATTTCGCAATCAGCTTTGAGTCAACTGACAGCCTTAACCTCTGGTTGTTCAGGACATTTTCCGAGTTGATTGTGTCATTGACAATTGAGATCAGCTCCGCGGATGAGATCTGTATGTTGGTGGTGGTTATGACACAGAGTATCTTGGCCATGAGATCGACTTTTATGCCCTGGGCCTTCCATCCGGTCTTGAACTTGTCCACAATCTTCAATGATGCGTCCTCAAGCTCCATCTGGTTCTTGAAGATAAGCCAGAAGCATGAGCCGGACTGCCTGAAATAGAAGGCTGACTTGCCCATCAGAAGCCCTGCGAAGTAATAGCCTATCTGTTTCTCGAGTGCAGTGCTGGCAAGGTTCCCGTAGCCTTGCTCGATGTTGGATAAGCCGTCAATAGATATCACTGCGGCATAGATATGGTGCTTGCGCATCTTGCTGTCCAGATAGAGATGGAGCGCGGTGTCATTGTATGCGCTTGTTGTCTCATCGGTCATGGTCTCCGGACTCAGGATTGTCAGGTCCCAGAGAATAAGTGAGAGTGCTGTGGCGGTACCGCTCAGAAGCAGACTTGGTACTTTAATCTGGATGGCAGAAGATACTGATGCTATGACAATGAAGAACAGCACAGTCAGAATTTGCTTGAATGAGAGCTTGGCCCTCAGGATGAATACAAGAGTAAGCATTATGAGCGAGTTGATGCCCAATGCGACATAGATGGAATAATAAAACGGCCCGGTGACGAACGCCAGTCCGTTCCCCGTCATCTTGATTGAGAATATCAGGCCGGTGAACGGATTTGAGAAATGAATCAGGCTCATGAGCAGTGACGGGACAATTATGAACTTGGAGCGGGGGTTGCGCACGAAAGTCATGCCCGAGTAATAGATGAGGTAAATGCACATGAACATGGGAAGAATTGTCTCTATGAAGTAGAAGAGTCCGTTCACCAGATAGTTTGTCCAGACGGGTACCTCGTTGATGTATTTGATTGTCACACATCCAAGGATGTCCAGGCCTAGATCCGCTATGGCCAGTATGAGGACCACTCCGAACATCCTGTTGCTGAACGTGGGGAATCTCCTGACAAAGAAATACTGCAGGGAGATGACAACAAGGAAAATCAATGAGCAGAGTTCGAAATGGATCTGATAGCTGAAATCCACGAGCATCTTTCTGATTGTAAATCGTTTTTCATCCGTTGCATAGATTGCAGTTGAAAATGTCATGTTCTTGTGCTATTGATAAGGCTATGAAGAAAAGGCAGATCAAGAAAATCATCAACAGTTATTATTGGGACACTGAAGAGGACATCATGCTTCCTCCGTCAGTGATGAAAGAGGAGTTCAGGGCAGAAGAGGTCTACTACAGCAAGGCATTCATCATCTCCAATCCGGAGAAGGCCGCTGAATTCCAGAAGAAGTTGGAGGAGAGGATCGAGGCCGAGACAAAGAAGGCCGAGGAGCTTTCCAAGAGCTGAAGCTGAAACAATCTCAGTAAACAAATTAAGAGGGATTGCCTGTCAGGATTCTTTTCCTGGGGGCAGTTCCTCTCTGATTGTCGGAGGATAGAATGTCAAAGAATCTCAAAGTTGTTCAGACCACATCACATGTGCTTGAGATCATCTGCAAGGTGCTCTCAATCCTTTGTCTTGTTGGTGCAATCGGATGTCTTGTCGGAGTTGTTGTGCTCTCCATCATGTACTTATTCCCCAACATAATCGCGAAGATTGAGTCTGAAAGCAACCAGAAGGTCTACCAGATCATCGGGGCATGTGTCATTGGTTTCGTAGTCACCGCAGCCAATTTTGTTGTGCTCAGGGCTCACAGGGATTACTTCATAATGGAGCAGAAGGCAGGAACCCCGTTCACACATGATGGTGCCAAGTCATTCAGGACACTCGGCATTGTTAATATCGTGGTGCCGATTTCATTGGCAATTGTCACTGCCATCCTGGGTGCCATCTTCAAGTGCTGGGATGACATCAGGCTTGATTTCGGAATCGGTTTCGGAATCGCGATGGTCCTTCTCTCATATGTCTTCGACTATGGTGCAGAACTTGAGAACAAGGAGCCTGAGAAGGCTGAGGTGCCTGAGGTGCCTGAGGTTAAGGCTGACAAATAAGTTTACGCTTGGGTTTACTATTGCTTTTTAGACCATAAATG
>JAFZUN010000219.1 GCA_017618315.1 Spirochaetales bacterium | reverse complement strand
CTTGAAGACCGCCTACTACGTCAAGGCCACAAGTTGCGAGAAGGATGCCGATGGCAACGTCACAGTCGTCCACTGCACATATGACCCCGAGTCCCGCGGAGGCGAGACACCTGACGGAAGAAAGGTAAAGGGAACAAGCCACTGGGTCAGCGCCAAGTACGCCATATCAGGCGAGGTCAGGCTCTACGACAAGCTCTTTGCCACCGAATATCCCGGCGGAGAGACAGGCAACTACCTCGATGACCTCAATCCGGACTCACTTATTGTTGTCAACGATGCAAAGCTGGAGCCTTCCGTTGCCGATGCAAAGCCCGGCGACTACCTGCAGTTCATCAGAAGCGGCTACTTCACACCGGACTATGACAGCACACCTGAGCATCTTGTGTTCAACCGCACTGTCACCCTGAAGGACTCCTGGGCCAAGCAAAAGGCCAAGATGGGTCTGTAACCATTAGCAAATTCAGAAAAAAAGCCCCTAAACAGGGGCTTTTTTCTGAAATTTCAGAATTTCATGTTGTTTTTAAGGCTATTTTTCTGAAAACCTATCAGTCCTCACGCTTCTTCGGATCAAGGTCGTCAGCATTCCAGAAGAAGTCTGTGCTGTCCTCCCTGGATCTTGCCGGCCTGAAGGAATCATAACCGTAGGGCTTGCTGCTCTTTCTGCGGGAATCAGAGAAACGTCTCTCCCCTCTGTCGGAAGTTCTCTCAGAGCGTTCCCTGTACGGTCTTCTCTCCGAGTCATCTCTCTGATATCTGGGTCTCTCAGATCTCTCTGGCCTGTCTGACCTGTCATACGAGCGTCTCTCTCTGCCTTCCCTGTCATTCCTGTAGGACCAGCGCTCGCGGTATGAGTCATCATCCCTGCGCTCAGAGCTGCGGTAGCTTCTCTTCTCATCATAGGAGCGCTCTTTCCTGTAAGGTCTCTCTGAAGAATATGGACGTTCATCACGTCTCTCTCTTCTGTACGGGCGCTCGCCGTCACGGTCAAAGTCACGGCGCTCAGTGCGTCTGTCATCACGCCTGCCGTAGGTGCGTCTCTCGCCGTCACGCGGACTTCTTGATTCTCTGTAGTCCTTTCTTTCCCTGCTGTAAGGTCTCTCTGACCTTTCTCCAGCCCTTCTGGCCGGTCTCTCTGACTTGTCCGAACCCTTTACGGACTTCTTTTCCGGCTCGCTCCAATCCAATGAGAGCGAATCATCATCAAATGCCATCATCCAACTCCTGACCGTTCCTGCACGGTCCTTCACAAAATCCGGGTGCCGCTACCAGCCCCGTTATCTCCTTGATGCTCAGTCCTCTGAGCTTTCTTCTGTCCATCTGGAAAGATCCCAGATTGGTCGAGAATAGTATTATTCCCGTCTTCTTCAATATCTTCAGCAGGTTCTTCACCCACAGAGCATAATCACGCGAGACATCAAAATCACTGTCCATCTTGTGGCTGTTGGAGAAGCTCGGAGGGTCAAATATGATTATGTCATATTTAAGTCCGTCCTTCTCTGCCTGCCTGATGAACTTGGCAGCATCCATGCAGACACACTTGTAAAGATCGCCCGCAAAGCCGTTTGCCTCAAGATTCTCCTGGGCCCACTTTGTGTATGTGGCGCTCATATCCACGCTGGTGACGCTGTTGGCAAGACCTGCGGCGGCATATACGGAGAAACTTCCGGTGTATGAGAAAAGGTTCAAGACGTCTGCGTTGGCGCTGCGCTCACGGATCATCTGGCGCGTAACGGCATGATCCAGGAACAATCCGGTATCGACATAGGTGGAAAGGTCCACCTTGAAGATAAGCCCGTTCTCCTTCACAGTCGTGACTACCGGGGCACACTCTGTCTTCTCATGCTGGGAGCGGTCGATTCTCTTTGCCCTGAAGGCGTAGACAACGTTTGCGGCATCCAGGTAGAGCATGCGTGCACAGATGTCCAGACAGTTCTCGCGGACCTCATCGGACATGGGCTCCTTGCCATAGTCGGTTACCTTGGCGTAACGGCCGTAAAGGTCAACGGTCACAGGATAGCGTGAGAGATTGCGGTCATAGACACGGAAACAGTCTGTTCCCTTCTCCAGAAGATCATGACGCAGAGTCTGCGCATTGTTCTTCAGAATCTTCCCGAAATCCTTGTCCATGTAGTCCATTTTCATTATACGATTCGTGCCAAAGTCCAGAAGCCAGCGAGGGACAGTACTTGGTGTACGGCCCGAGCGCAGCGACGCCGATATTGGCACGAAGCATCTTCCTTTTTACGCTTTAACCTTTTCGGAAGGCATTGTATATTATAACTAGGAAAAATGAAAGACACGGGGGCATCGTGAATCAGATCATGGATGATGAAAGCCGCGCATTCATTGCAGATCTTGAGCAAAGACGCGGCGGATCAATCACGTACAGGACATTCTCGACATTCTATGCCGACAGTCTTGGCAAGGTATGCGACTACGGTGTCTTCTTCTATGTGGTGGACAACACCTTCTGGTTCCAGGACTTCGAGCATGTTCCCTCCTTTCTTGGTTTCAGGCTCCCTGTCAAGAATGCTGAGGAATACCGTATGTTCGAGTCCAGCTTCAAAGCCTCCGATGTTATGGCCATCCGCAAGGTCAAGAAAAAAGCCGCACGTAAATGTGCTCTGGGTTATATGGACCTGTCCAAGCTCCGCAAGTTCAATCCCGTTCTGGGAATCCTCTCTGAAAGCGCCACAGAACTCAGACTCAAGGACGGGCGCGTACTGTTCTTCCAGTTCATGGACAGGACAGTGGAGAACATGATCAGACAAAGCAAAGATATTAATATAGACAATAAAGGAGAATGAAAATGGGCGTATTCAAGGCATACGACATCCGTGGTGTCTACAACAAGGATTTCAACAAAGACACAGCCTACAAGGTCGGTTATTTCCTCCCTAGGCTTCTTCCGTGCAAGTACGTCGTGGTGGGACGTGATGTCCGCACCAGCAGCGACGAGATATTCGAGAACCTCTGCCGCGGTATCAACGACGCCGGCGTGGACGTCTGGAACATCGGGCTTGCCACTACACCGATGGTCTATTTCGCCACAGTCTATCTCAAGGCCGATGCCTCCGTGCAGATCACTGCAAGCCACAACCCAAAGGAATACAACGGCATGAAGATCTCACGCTCCATGGCCATTCCCGTAGGCGGTGACACAGGCCTGAAAGACCTTGAGAGGATGGTCAACGAGCTTCCTGTGGAACCTGTGTGCGAATGCAAGAGAGGAAAGGTCATAGACAAGGACATCCATCAGGCATATCTGGACTTCCAGAAGAAGTTCCTGCCTGATATGTCACAGCTCTCCATCTCCGTTGATACCTCCAACGGCATGAGCAACCTCTATGCAAAGGAACTCTTCGGAGACCATGCCAAGTACATCAATGACACAATGGACGGCACATTCCCGGGTCATGAGCCAAATCCGCTCGATGTCGCAAACTGCGCACAGATCATGGAAGCCGTGAAGAAGAACAAGTCAGACTGCGGCGTGATCTATGACGGAGATGCTGACCGTGTCATGTTCATTGATGAGCGTGGCCGCTTCATCCAGCCGGACTATGTCACAGGCGTGCTTGGAATGTACTATCTTGCCAAGGAGAAAGGATCGGTACTTGTAGATATCAGAACCTCACGCTCCACAACAGAGTATCTTGAGAAGATCGGTGCAACAGACATCTACATCTGGAAGGTTGGTCATGCGTTTGCAAAGATGAAGATCCGCGAGAAAGGCTGCATCTTTGGCGGAGAACTTGCAGGCCATTACTACTTCAGGGACTTCTTCAACTGCGACAGCGGAATCCTGGCTTCCCTGATAGTTCTTCAGACAGTCGCAGCCCTCAAGAAGCAGGGCAAGACCCTTGGCCAGCTCATTGATGAGATTGTGGCCTATGCCAACAGCGGAGAAATCAACTTCAAGCTTGAGCAGAAAGACGAGGCCATTGATGCCCTGTACAAGAAGTACTCGGCAATGAACCCGACCAAGATCATGGATTTTGACGGCTATAGGATTGAGTTCCCGACATGGTGGTTCAGCGTCAGAAAGTCCAACACAGAGCCATATCTGAGAATTGTAGCCGAGGCAAAGACACAGGCCGAGCTTGATGAGAGGCTTAAGGAACTGAAGGCCATAATCGGACAGTTCAGCTGAGCGAGCCAATTAGAGAAAAAAAGACCGGAGCATTTCTGCTCCGGTTTTCTTTTGCTCCCTGAGACAGACTCGAACTGCCGACAGGGTGGTTAACAGCCACCTGCTCTACCGACTGAGCTATCAGGGAAAGAACATATGCAATGTACTAGTTAGCGCCCTTTTAGTCAATATATTTATGCAAAAAAACTCCCCGATGAATGCTCACCGGGGAGTGAATCGACTAGCAATTCAGCTTGGCATTACTTTTTCTTCTTCTTGAGAAGGATGAAGCATGCTGCGGCTGCTGCGACAACCAGAACGATGATCACGATAATCAGACCCACGTTGAACTTCTTCTGAGCTGCTGCGCTTGTTGAAGCTGTTGAAGCTGCTGCTGAAGATGTTGCTGCTGCAGGTGTTGTAGTTGTTGTTGTGGTTGTAGCTGCAGGAGTTGTGGTTGTTGTAGTAGTAGTTGTTGTTGTGGT
>JAFZUN010000218.1 GCA_017618315.1 Spirochaetales bacterium | reverse complement strand
GGCATCAGGGCAACACTCTGCAGCTTGGCATACACGCCGAATGCGGCATTGGCGGCGGCAGAGAAGCCAATCAGGATTCTGTTTATGAAATAATTGCCGAAATTGCTGGCAATGCTTGTGGCTGCCAGAGGAATACCAATCTTACAGACAGTCTTTGAGGTCTCCCAGTTCATGTGCCTTCTCCCTAGACCGCTGAAGATCATGCTGTTTCGTTTGAAATTGAAGAAAACCGCTATTGCAAACGCGACAATCTGACCGATAATCGTGGCATATGCCGCACCTCTGATTCCCATGGCAGGAAAACCCATCCAGCCGAAAATCAT
Source organism: Spirochaetales bacterium (assembly GCA_017618315.1). Classification (GTDB taxonomy): domain Bacteria; phylum Spirochaetota; class Spirochaetia; order Sphaerochaetales; family Sphaerochaetaceae; genus UBA9732. The sequence continues at coordinate 3,283 of JAFZUN010000218.1, read as the reverse complement.
TATCGGGTCAAGAACAATGTTGACGATGGATCCCGTCCCCTGGGCCACAAGCATGTACTTTGTTATGCCTGTAGACTGCAGGAAACGCTCAAAGGTCACCTGCCCTGCAGAAGCAAACACAAGAAGCATACATGGAGTCAGGTACTGGATTCCGAGCGTGATGACATTCTCTATACTGGTGGTTCCTCGGAAATAAAGCGGCACACCCCAGATTCCGAAAACCATGAAAAGAAGGACAAGGACTCCCTGCACCACAATTCCGTTCATGACGGCGGATTTTGCCTTTTCATAGTCCCCTGCTCCAATTGCCTTGGAAATCAGGACATTCATTCCTGTTGCAATACCTGCAAAAAAACCTGTAGCAAGATTTTGGATCACGAATGAAATTGAAACGGCAGAAAGCACTTCTTCTCCGAGTCTTGACAAATAGAAGCTGTCAACAAGACTGTAGAAGCCTTGAACCAGCAGGGACAGGATGACCGGCCATGCCAGTCTGAAGAGCATTCTTGTCTCCGAGTATTCCTGCAGTTCAATGATGCTTTTTACCTTAGCCATCTTTAACCGTTTTCTCTTCCTGCCTTAAATCCTGGAATACGATGTTTTCTGTACACTCCGGTGAAATCACCCTCAAGATCAAAATACTGCTGGAACGGCATGCAACCCAACGCGCTGTGCCCCTTCAATCCATTCGGGAACTCAACATCATTGGAAGCAACATTATTCCGGTTCTGTTCATTCTCAATTCCGTATCTCCACATTGCATTGAGTGCAACTTTCATCATGTAATGATATGAGACCATTTTGAACCCGTTCTCCCAAAGCACGTCATTATCAACATCAGGGACTCCGTTGATTGAGTTCTGGTCCGGATATACCTTCCAGCCCTTGACCCTCTGCCCGAGATATCTTGCTTTGTTATTCTGATCATCGCACCTGCACAAGCCGCAGGCCATGGTGGTCTCTGCACCAAGATCGATGCCCTTATTCAAGAAATCAATCACATAATCCAGCTGTTCCTGCGTTTCTGTGGCATCGTTATTCCTGCAGACCACAATACAGTCAGTGCCTTCACAGGCTTTGATAGTTGCCTTGAGAATAGGCTCGTAGTCCTTCCAAGACTGCCCACGCTCGTTCCCCAGAAGCAGAGCCATGGCACCTGCACGAACCATTCTTTTTGCTGTAAAGTAGGCGTTGACGGGAGTATCAAATCCGGCACCCACATCCACCATGCAAGGAAGCGGTGAGAATGCGCAGATTCTCTCAACCTGATGGACCACCTCATCGACTGTGAGCATCGGTTCTAGGACGCCAAGGGACTCCCCCAGCTCCCCTCCGGACAGCAGGGTTGCCTTTGCTCCTGAAAGCTCTGCCGCACGTGCTGAGCCACAGTCATAGATGCATGGAATGAGAATCACACCATTGGCTTCTTTTGCCAAATCCCTGAATGAATACTTTGCTGACACTTTATTTCTCCTTTTTTTTATTTGACTCTTTTTATCCATTTTCCGGACAACAATCTGAAAATGCAAAGTGCCGATTTCATGATGAAATCAGACTTAAGCGCAAGATATGTTATGAACGGACGTGTATGCAGAACAAGACCGCAGACATATCCGAGCGGTATCGAGAGAACCCATAAGAATATCACATCCGCCACCATGCAGAAACGCGTGTCTCCCCCGCCTCTGAGAACACCTTTTGTAAGAACACTCTGCACCGCCTGGAACACCAGAATCAGAGCAATAACATCTATCAGCTCAAGTGCAATGGCATGAGTTTCAGCAGTGACCGAATAGATTCCGATGATGATTTCTCCAATGGCAAGAAGCAACAGGCTTGCAACAACTCCAACCCCAATGGATATCAGGAAACAGGTGAATCCCGTTGCAAAGGCCTCTTCCCTTGTCTTTCCGCCCACGGCATTACCGGTCATTGTGGCCGATGCCTGCGACAGGCCCATACTTGCCACGTTACAGAGCCTCATGACTGGAGCAACTATTGCAAAGGCAGCAACAAAGTTGGTGCCTATGTGACCCATGATTATTGAGACGCCATTATTGCCGAATGTAAGAAGAAGATCCGAGATTATAACCGGGGTCCCGTACTTCAGGAAAACCGGCAGCTGCTCGGAAGAAGGAATAAGAATATCCCTTACCTTGAATCCGATGTCCTTCTCTTTACAAAGGAAGTATACTCCGATTATCAGAAACTCAGCCACACGAGCAATCACTGTTCCAAGTGCCGCTCCGGCAATCTCCATCCTTGGAGCACCGAGTTTTCCGAATATGAACACCCAGTTGAAAAAGACATTGACAAAGAAGCTGACACAGGAGGCAATAAAAGGGACCATCACCTTCCTGACAGACCTGAGGACCAGCGTCATAACAAGGGAGCATCCCATCAAAAAGAATGTAGGAAGACTCCACAGAATGTATATCCTGCCCTTCTCTATCACCCCGGGATCTTTTGAGTAAAGACTCATTATGTTGCTCGGGAAGAATATCGAGACAACTGTGAAAAGCAGGGCCGCAGAAAGACAGATCCTGAACATGATTGAAACGACTTTCTTGATTGACTTTTTATCGTCCATTCCCCAGTACTGGGAAATGAGGACCCCCGCCCCACCGCCAATCCCCATGTTCAGGATCATGAATATTTCAAAGAAGTTGTTAGCGAGCGATGAGGCAGACAACTGAACCTCTCCCATCTTCCCGAGCATGACGGTGTCCATGATGTTGACACCGATTGTGATCATGCTCTGGAGAATCATGGGAGTTGCAAGAACAATCAGAGCCTTGTAGAACTTTTTGTCCCTGACAATTATGTTCATCCTTCTTTCTTTATTTCCCCAACTGCTGGTTTCGGCATCTTAACAAAAAGGAACAGAATCGCAAATGCGGCAAAGAAACCTGCTCCAACAACAAATGGAAGCCGCTCCCAATCCGAATTGAAGATCAACTTGGTATACTTAGCAGCATAGGAGGATCCGAAACTGCCCAGTGAGCTCAGAATGGTGGAGAACGCAATGCTTGCAGCCCTGTAGTCCTTGTCCAGTCCTATTCCCAAGAAGTAGCTCATTGAGGGACCCAGTACACCGTATCCGAAACCGAAGATACAAGAGAAGATTGTGTAGGTTATAATCTCCTTTGAGAAAGACAGGAACAGATATGAAAGACAATTCAGCAGAAAACCTATGACCACTACCCTGATCTTGAATTTCTTCTGTAGACCATAGAAGCAATAGCCTCCTATCACACCAGCCAGCGTGAATAGAGAAAGGACT
>JAFZUN010000217.1 GCA_017618315.1 Spirochaetales bacterium | reverse complement strand
TTCATCTGTTGTACTCAGTGACAGGTCAATAATGTGGTTGATACCGGTTATCTTGCCGATTATGGACTTCTTCGTCTCTTCAGCAATATCAGAGGATGAGACAAGCTCCATTATCTCAGAAAGCGGGTCCCTGAGATTCTCTCCCACGTTGGCAAAGAATGTGGTCCTGGCCTGCTCTGCCTCCTCCGCAGTAATCTGGGCTTTCTTGGTAGACTCAAAGAGGATGGAGCTTCTGAGAGCGCTGGATACAACACTTCTTATCTGCTCACAGACAGAGCCATTGAAACGTACAGGCTTCATCAGAAGATATCCCATGTTCTCTGTCTCGGTGCAAAGCGGGGCCGCAATCCAAACTCCATGATCAAACATGCTCTCTGAGGATCCGTCAGGGAAAAGCACATTGTCGGAGAAGACGGTCCCGTCACTGATGCAGATGGATTTCTCGCCGTCGTTCACAATCAACGTAAGCTTGTCGAATCCGAGAGCCTCAGCATTCCTGCAGAGTATATCGGAGATCTCAGAGACTGTATTGGCCTCCAGAAGTTCGTTGTTGAATATGTTGAATGCACTCCTATGAGCCCTGTCCTCATAGCTGCGCTCACTCATCTTCCTGTCAAGGACTGACGGAAGCAGTTCCTTTGCCGAGCTGACAATCAGCTTCCTGTTTGACACACTGATTGAACCGATGTTCAGAAATCCGTTAATCACCTTTGTGATCTCGAACACGTCCGCGCCCTCAGTGCATAGCATCTGAAGAAGCTCATGAACGTTCTTCTCTGTCGGATTATAGGCCACCTTCTCCACCACGGTTCTTGCAGTATCCCTTGAAACAGGGAAGTGACTGGCTATGGCATCTGCAAGCTGTACGGTACTTGTGCAGTCCGACCAGCTGGTATCTCCCAGACATCCGCAACTGCGCCTTATGACAGGGGTTGTAGGAAGCTCCTTGTCCTTACATGGCCTTCCGCCCACCACATCATAAAAAGACCTGACAGCACTCTTCCCAAGCTCTGACGCAGGCATGCGCACGGTTGTAACAGGGATGCTCATCAACCTGGACTCTATCGAGTCATTGAAGCCGCAGGCAAACACATCACGCCCTATCTCGTAGCCTCTGGCTGCCAATTCCTGGGCGGCAGAGTAAAGCATCAGGTCGCTTGCACAGAGGATGACATCGAAATCCCTTCCCGGAAGCTTACCTCTATTGTCCATCAGCTGTCTCAGGCTCTCCGCACCCTTGCTCCAAGGTGACGGGTCCGTGACAATCTCCGGATCATAATCAATGCCGTACTCTGCAAGCATGTCAATGTAGGCCTTGAACCTGAGCTGGGATGACAAATGGTTCTCAGGCCCGCGGATATAGGCGATCTTCCTGAAATGATGTTCCTCAATGCAGTGCCTGACCAGGGCACACGATCCGCTGTATGCATCAAACCGCACGTCAGGTACGGCTGGAAACTTGTCTGTCTTTCCCGCTATGGTCACTATGGGGCGGCTGAGCATCTGCTTGAAACGGCCAATGACATCATCTGTGGAAGCATCTCCGGTAAGCGTCGAGCACCAGATGATAAGTCCGTCAAGATTATCAGGGCTGACGAGGTCGTAGATCGAGTTCTTCATCCTCTCAAGAGGAGATGAGCTCTGAAGCCGCCCTCCAGGGAATATGACAAGGCTGTCTCTGCCGCTGTCAGGAAACATTTCTGCAACGGCTGGCCAAAGAGTCACAGATGAGCCAGTGAAAAGGTCAGCAAGGACAAAGCCAACTCTCATGGCTCTAAATATATACCATGTTTATTAGGGGCGCAAGCTTTTGTACTATTCCGACATCATTAGTACGTAATTTTACCAAAATTTACTGCTGGTATCTCATGGCAATCTCTATGAAATCATGAGGTGTCACGGCCGGAACAGAAGAATTGATGAAGTCTTTTGCGTTCCTGGTGACTATGTAGTCGCACTTGTTCCTTTTCGCAACAGAAGCTATCACCGCATCCTCAAAATCAGGGATTTTTGCAGATAGCC
>JAFZUN010000216.1 GCA_017618315.1 Spirochaetales bacterium | reverse complement strand
TGGATTGGACAAGGCAAAAGAGGCCAACACTGTTATTGCCGGTGGCCATACCATTTCAGACCCCACTCCCAAGTACGGACTCTGCGTTACAGCTTTCATGAAGCAGTCGGACGTCTGGTCAAACAAGGGTGCAAAAGAGGGTGATGCAGTTGTCCTTACAAAGGCCCTTGGCGTAGGAATCGTAAACACAGCGGCCAAGGTTGATGAAGCTGAAGCCGAAAGTGTAAGACAGGCTGTTGATTCAATGACACGCCTGAACAAAAGGGCAAGAGACATCGGACGCAAGTACAACATTCATGCTGCAACAGATGTAACAGGTTTCAGCCTGAGCGGACACGGAAGCGAAGTTGCACAGGCTTCCGGAGTAACGCTGAGAATCAACACCAAAGACCTTCCCGTAATTGCCGGAGCTCTTGAACTTGCAAGATTCGGCTTTTTGCCGGAGGGACGCTACGCAAATGAAGATTTTCTGATTGAGAAGGTTAATTTTTCAGACTCCATTCCAAGGGAAATGAAGGACCTTTGCTACGATCCGCAGACAAGCGGAGGCCTGCTTCTTTTCATGAACCCTGACGAAGCAGCTGCCTATGTCAAAGAGATGAATCTTGACTGCTGCCGCATCATAGGGCACGTTGAAAAACAGGGAAAATGCTTAATGGAGTACGTCTGATGCATGTTTTTCTGTGCGGAGACAAGCAGGTAGGAAAGAGTACTCTTGTCAGAAAAATACTTGAGAAGGCCACCTGGAAGTACGATGGTCTTCTTTCATTTTCGCGTTTTATTGACGGAGACCGCCATGTATTCCTCAAGTCTGTAAAAGGCAATGAAGAGGGCGTTCTTTGCGGAATCTGTTCAAATCACCATGTTACAGAACGCCACCCGGAAGTCTTTGACATGGCGGGAAGTTCAATTCTCACACAGGCAGGCCTTTCATCAGATGTGGTTGTGATAGACGAAATAGGCAGCATGGAGCGTGAGGCCACCATCTACAGCACATGCATCAGAGACCTGGTTTCTTCCAACTCTCCCGTAGTTCTCGGAGTTCTTCAGGACATGTGCCAGACAGACCTTGCCAAATGGCTGCGAAGTAGGGACAATATTATCTGGTACAGGGTCACAGAAGAAAACAGAGATGACCTTGTAAATGAGATTTCCGGGAGAATTTCAGATGAACTGTTCCGTCAAACTGGTAGTAGGTAAAGACAAGCCCGCCATAGGGCCCGGTCTTGTTTCTCTTCTGGAAGAAATTGCAGGCAGTTCAAGCGTCATGGAAGCATGCAGCAGAATGGATATCTCATACTCAAAAGCCTGGAAGCTGATCCGTCAGGCAGAAGAGTGTCTTGGAGAGCAGCTTGTCCTTCGCAAGAGCGGCGGATCAAGGGGTGGAGCAGCAGAACTTACCGGCTTTGCAAAAGGCTTTATAAAGAACTTTAGAAAAACTGAAAAACAGCTTTCCAGCTATGCTCAGCGCACGATTTTGAAAAACTTTGCACTATGAGAAAGATACTTTTTGTCTACAATCCCGTTGCTGGGAAAGGCATGATTCGGTCTTTTCCCCATTGCAGCTGCAATTCTTGCACGCCGTATCCATCCCAGATATATGATTTCCTTCCAGACGCCGTCCATTGAAATCGAGGATCTGAGGGGCAAGGGCGTTGACTGGAATACCGACGGAGAGTTTGGCGGAAAGTACGTTAAAACCACAATCAGAACAGAAGAGCACCGCCTTACGATAATTACCTGAAAACAATTTGTTGACCCATGTTCTATTGTTAAATATAATGACAATGGTCTGTTTTTTAGAAACAAGACGATTGGAGGTTTTGGCAATGAAGAAACTGGCTGTTGTTTCCGTGTTGATGATTCTTGTCTGCGCCCTTGTATCTGCACAGGCTGTAACTGAAAACCCTGTTCAGAAAGCAGAGAATGTGCAGTTTACAGATTCCTGCGGAAGAACAGTAGAAATTCCCGCAGATGTTACAAAGGTTGCAGTCTCTGGAAACGTTGCAACCATATTCATGGCAAGCATTGCCCCGGAGTATATGTGCAACGTAAACTCAACACCCACAGCCGCACAGCTCGAATATCTTCCTGCCGTTCTTGCAACTCTTCCTGCAACAGGACAGCTGTACGGCGGAAAGGCAACCATCAACTATGAAGAGCTGATAGCAACAGGTGCCCAGGTAATGATTGACATGGGAGACTATAAGAAGGGTATTGCAGAAGACCTTGATGCCCTTCAGGCCCAGATAGGAATTCCCTGTATCTTCATTGAAGCCGATCTTCCCCATATGGCCGATGCTTTCAGGAGTCTTGGAACCATACTCTCTGAAAAGGCAGAGAGGGCAGATGAACTTGCTTTTCTTGTAGACCGTACCCTGATTGTTGCAGAGGTGAACAAAGACAGTATTCCTCAGGAGGAAAGGCTGTCAGTAATGTTCACATCAGGATCTGACGGTCTTGGAACAAACGCAAAGGGTTCAAGCCAGGCTCAGGTAATTGAGATTGTAGGTGCAGAGAACGCCATTGTTGTTGATAAGGTTTCATCAAAGGGCGGCGGAAACATTGTCAGCCTGGAGCAGGTCTACAAGGCAGATCCGGATGTAATCATCTTCTCTCCGGACAGCATCTACAGCACCGTTGCTTCAGATTCGGCATGGAAGGAACTGAGGGCAATCAAGGAAGGAAGATACTACGAAGTTCCCGGTCTTCCTTACAACTGGATGAGCATGCCCCCGTCACTTAACATGATTCTCGGAATCTGGTGGCTTGGAAATGTTCTTTATCCCCAGTATTACGACTACGATATGATCTCTATGACACAGGACTTCTACAAGGTTCTTTGGAACTGTGAACTGTCTGCAGAGCAGGCAAAGGGCTTGCTGGGAATCAATTGAAATACAAACTGAAGCTTGCGCTCTTGGGCGCAGGCTGTCTTTTTGTTTTTATAGCCTCATTTTTCATAGGAAGGTACGGAATAGACCTTCCTACCGTTATCAAAATTCTGGCAGACAGATTTGTAAGGCTTGTCAGTTTTGGAAAACTCGGCCTTGAGCAGAGTTGGACCGGAGCCCAGCAGAGCATAGTAATCAACATCCGTCTTCCCAGAATTGCTGCAGCAGCCCTTGTGGGGGCAGCCCTGGCCGTTGCGGGAGCCGCCTATCAGGGAATGTTCAGAAATCCCATGGTCAGCCCGGACATTCTGGGAGCATCAACCGGAGCCGGATTCGGAGCAGCGTTAGCCATCCTTCTGGGCTTCTCCTATTCGGGCATTACAACAATGTCCTTTGTCTTCGGAATGGCGGCGGTCCTGGTTGCCTGGCTTGTCTCCAAATCAAGCAGAATCCAGACCACAATAGCAATGGTCCTGGCAGGTGTTATGGTCAGCTCCCTGTTCTCTGCAGGAACAAGTTTTGTAAAGCTTGTTGCAGATACCCAGAGCCAGCTTCCCGCCATCACATACTGGCTTATGGGCTCTCTTTCTTCAATTAAGATGGCAGACCTTCATTTTGCAGCAATTCCTATCCTGATTGGGCTTGTTCCTCTGTTTCTTCTCAGGTGGAGAATCAACCTTCTTACAGTTTCAGAGGCAGAGGCAAGAAGCATGGGAATAGAGACGGGGAGGCTGAGGCTTCTTGTCATTGTCTGTGCAACTCTTATGACGGCGGCAAGCGTTTCAATAAGCGGAATGATAGGCTGGGTCGGGCTTGCAATCCCGCACTTCTGCCGCCTGATCTTCGGTCAGGACTACAGACGCCTTATTCCCTGTTCCGCCCTGATGGGCGCCACGTTCCTAATGCTTGTGGACAACATCTCAAGAACGATAAGCACGGCAGAGATTCCCCTTGGAATACTCACTGCCTTTATCGGAGCTCCGGTGTTCCTGTATCTGATTATCACAGGAGGGTCCGCAAGAAATGATTGAAGTCAAAAATCTCTGCTTTTCATATGGAAGCGGATCTGTTCTGGACAACATAAACTTCTGCGCAGAGCCAGGCTCTCTGATAGCTGTTCTGGGACCGAACGGGGTGGGAAAGACAACCTTGTTCCGTTGTCTTCTTGGCTTTCTCAAGCCATCTTCCGGAAGCGTTCTTGTAAACGGAAAGGACGTAAATCTGTTCTCCAAAAAGGACCTTGCAAAGGAGATTGCCTACATTCCACAGAGCTACAATCCCGTGTTCAACCATACCGTTCTGGACTGCGTTCTGATGGGGCTGACTTCTTCTCTTTCGGTGTTTGAACAGCCGGGGCCCGAACACGAAAAAAAGGCCCTCCAGTGCCTTCAGATGCTGGATATTGAAAAACTGGCCCACCGCGGAAGCATGAAGATTTCCGGCGGGGAAAGGCAGCTTATGCTCATAGCCCGTGCCCTTGTTCAGGATGCCAAGGTTCTGATCATGGATGAGCCCACATCAAGCCTTGACTACGGTAACAGCTTCAATGTCATGGACAGAATTTCAGAGCTCAGGGACAGGGGTTACACAATACTGTTTTCAAGCCACAATCCGGACCAGGGCTTAAGATGGGCGGACAAGGTTCTGGCCCTCAAGGACGGAAGGGTACTTGCCTACGGGCCTGCAAAAGAATCCCTTTCAGGTACTGTGCTCAAAGAACTGTACGGAATTGACGTTTCAGTGAATAATGTGAGTACAGGGAATGGTGATTACACCGTCTGTATCCCCTTGGGAGGAAAGACTGCACAGAATGTCTGAATGGACAGACAGAATGATAGGCTTTATGGCCGATGCCTCAGAGTACGGAAACTACTTTGAAGAATTATCAAAGACTCTCTCTGTATATCTGGACAGAAGCTGGAGCGTCTGTGATGCAGGCTGCGGAATAGGGCAGCTTACGGCAGGTCTTTCTCCCTACGTGAAACAGGTTACAGGAGTAGACAGATCTGAGGCTGCAATTGCCCACCTGAAAGCAAGACTGGAATCTGAAAAACTTGCAAATGCGCATGCTGTATGCGCGGATTTTGAAAATCTTGACGGCTCTGTTGTCTTTGATGCAATGATCTTCAACTACTTCGGAAAGATGGAAGAAATTCTTGAGATTGCAGAAAAGCACTGTCTGAAACGCATCATTGTTGTGAAGAAGAACTATACAAAGCACAGGTTCTCAATAGGAAGCAACCCGATAGACGAGAAGAGCGTAGACTACGTGAAGAACTATCTGAACAGGATTGGAGCCAGGTATACAACAGAGCTTTTTTCCGCAGAATTCGGTCAGCCGTTCCACAGTCTTGAGGGTGCAGTGGACTTCTTTTCCATCTACAGCAGGGACAAGGACAGAAGCCTGATAAATTCAGAAAATGTTGAAAAGAGACTGGTGGAAACGGGAAAATCCGATTTTCCGTACTACCTTCCCCATAGACGCGAAAGCATAATTTTTGCAATAGAGAGATGAAGAAATGAAAGATCTGACATCGGTTGTTGGAGCAGAGCTGACACTGGAAGCAACAGTACAGGAACACCAGACGGCAAAGGCCATGAGAAGCGGAGGAGTTGAAGCCCATGACGATGTTGAGAAGATCGGAGAGGGAACTCACGAGCGCTTCATAGTCAACAAAGAACGCTTTGAAGAAAAGGCAAAGGCAAAGGGAGGGGCAAAATGACAGAAATCCATGACCAGACACTGAAAACCCTGTTTCACGACAATGCTGCTGTAATATGTACAATTGTTCAGTCCAAAGGTTCATCTCCCAGAAAGGCCGGAGCCATGATGCTTGTTTCTCAAAACGGCAAGACCTGGGGTTCTGTGGGTGGCGGTGCTCTGGAAAACCTCTGTGTAACCAAGGCACAGGAAGTTTACAAAACAAAGAAAGGCTACGTTCAGGAGTTTGATCTTTCCTCAAAACTTGAGGACGGAAACTCAATGATCTGCGGTGGTGACGTAACCATAGAATTCGCGTATCTGGATACACGGGAAGCGGTTTTTTCGTTCTTCGGAGAGGAAGAAAAACCGATCCGTGTCTGGCTTTTCGGGGGCGGACATGTGGGCACGGAAGTGGTGCCTGTTCTTGAGCACCTTGGCTTTGATGTTTACGTTCTTGATGACAGGCCTGAGTTCTGCTCCGAGCAGAGACATCCCAAGGCAAAGAAGTGTATCCTCTGTGACTATTCAGATATAGAAAAGTATGCTGATATCAAACCTGAAGACTACGTTGCAATAATGACCCACGGCCATATGTACGACCAGACAGTCCTTCTGCAGTGCGTAAGGAAGAACCCGGCCTATCTTGGGTGCATCGGCAGCCGCCGTAAGGTTGCGGCAACCCATCAGTTCCTGAGGGATAACGGGGTGAGCCAGGAGCAGATAGACAAAATAAAATCTCCCATAGGCATTGACCTTCTGGGAGACACTCCTCCGGAAATTGCAATCAGCATTGCCGCCCAGCTGATAAGAGTCAGGGCGGAAGGCAAGAGCACTACCTGACCGTTGCAAGTCCCCCTCTTGAAGTTTCCTTGAATATGTAGGGCAGGGCTTCTCCTGTCTCCATCATTACTGTGATTACATTGTCCAGCGACACCCTGTGCCTTCCGTCTGAAAGCAGGGCGTAGGTTGCGTGGTTCAGGGCCCTCATTGTTGCAAGGGCGTTTCTTTCAATACAAGGAATCTGGACAAGTCCCATGACGGGGTCACAGGTAAGACCCAGATGGTGCTCAAGTCCCATTTCTGCTGCGTACTCAATCTGATAGTTTGAACCGCCAAGCAGGTAGGTTGCAGCGGCACTTGCCATTGCACATGCGCTTCCAACCTCTCCCTGACATCCAACCTCGGCTCCGGAAATTGAACCTGTTGTCTTGATTACGTTTCCGACAATACCTGCGGTAAGCAGGGCTCTGAGAATCTTGATGCGGGGCGGTTTGTAGACATCCTGAAGGTAGTAAAGAACTCCGGGAAGAACTCCGCAGGATCCGCAGGTGGGGGCTGTTACGATCTTGCCTGCAGCTGCATTTTCTTCAGAAACAGCCAGTGCATAGCTCATTGCCTTTGCCGTGTAACCGAGGGGACCCGAGAAGTCCATGGCCTGTGTATAGTAGGAACAGCAAGAAGATGAGCTCAAAGGCCGTGGACAAGCTCTTTATGATTCTCATGGCCGTAATCATCGGTCTTTCAATCTACAACTGCATCAGATACGGAGCTATGGTCTGATATAGTTATGAACACAATCATCGGTGTGCGTACACCGGATTTCCACATTCATTATAAAAAAATGAAAACGTTCAATAAAAAAGTTGAAAAAAACTGAAAGTTTTCATAAAATTTGGTCGGGAGACTAATATGTATAGGAAATTTCAGGAAGTATTGTCATGCTGGGAAAAGGAAAGAACCAAGGAACCCCTGATGATTTGCGGGGCCAGACAAGTAGGAAAAACCTGGTTGATAAAACATTTCTGCGAAGAAACATATTCGGATTATGTGTACATAAATTTTGAGGAAAACCCTGACTATTCAACTGCATTTGATGACTCATTGTCTCCTGAAACAGTTTTGAGAAAGCTGGGGATTATGCTTGGTAGAAGCATCGGTTCAGAGTGCGCAATCATCTTTGATGAGATACAGTTGTGTGAGAAAGCAATCACGGCATTGAAATATTTCTGTGAAGCAGAGAGTAAATATAGAATTCTATGTGCCGGAAGTCTTCTCGGAGTAAAACTTAAGAGATTCAATTCGTCTTTTCCTGTTGGGAAAGTTACTCTTAGAGCAATGTATCCAATGGATTTCGAGGAATTCCTGATTGCTTGCGGAGAAGGCGAACTTGTTTCAATGATAAGAGAATGCTTTTGCAATATGAAACCCATTTCTGAGGGAATACACAGAAAAGCATTGGATTTGTACCATGCATATTTATTCGTTGGAGGGATGCCGAGGATTGTGAATGATTTTATCGAAAAAGATAAAAATCTGCTTCAGTTCGATCCCGAATTATACAGAAGTCTCAAGGATTCATATCTTGCTGACATGACAAAGCATGTGGACAATGCGGCAGAAAGCCTTAAGATAATGGAAACATTCAATTCTCTTCCCAGACAGCTTGCCAAGGAAAACCCGAAATTCATGTATAAGGAAATCAGAAAAAATGCAAACAAGAGGGATTTTCAGTCCTCAATTGACTGGCTTGTAGCTGCTGGACTTGCATACAAGGTCAATGATGTCGTAACTATAGGAACACCATTGAAAGGTTATGAGGATGAAAACAAATTTAAACTGTATATGTCTGACACCGGACTTCTCTCCCATTTGAGTAGACTGAAGTTCTCCGATATCCTTTCTACTTCGGACAACATATATAAGGGTGCTGTTGTTGAGAATTATGTTGTTTCCCAACTTAAAGTTTCTGGTAAGTATCTGTGCTATTATAAACCATCGGAAAGCATGGAAGTTGATCTTCTTCTGGATGAATCCGAAGGAATTATTCCTTGTGAAATCAAATCCGGGAGAAGAACTAATTCCAAGAGCCTTAGAAACTATTGTGAAAAATACAATCCAACCAAAGCAATCAGATTGTCCGAACTGAATTTCGGAAAAACCGAGTCCTTTTTTTCTGTGCCCATATATGCAGTATTCTGTATTTGAAAATAGTCATTTTCAACACATGTACGGCTACAGGAATGAGGACTAGGTACATGTCAATCCCCGAGAAAAACGTGAAGAGCCTTTTTTAGGTTCTTCACGGAAAGTTCGGGGATGAAAGGAAGAATTGAAAAAGAGAGCATGTAAGTTCTAAAGTTAGTTCGACCAAAAACAAAACAATAGGACTAACACATGCTCATCGACAAAGATATCTCAATCCACCTTTCATGC
>JAFZUN010000215.1 GCA_017618315.1 Spirochaetales bacterium | reverse complement strand
TTCACCAAGATCGTCTATGACAAGATGGTGCAGCTTCTCGGAGATCCTGATCATCAGAAGCTCAACCTCAAGGGACCTGACACTGTCATAGTCATCCTAATGATGGGTCTTCAGGGCTCAGGAAAGACCACAACCAGCGCCAAGCTCGCACTGATGCTCAAGAAGCAGGGACGCCGCGTGATGATGGCGGCCTGTGACCTCATCAGACCGGCGGCCATCACACAGCTGCAGGTTTTGGGTGAGCAGGTGGGAGTGCCCGTATATGCTGAGCCGGATTCAAAGGATGCTCCGGCGGTTGCCCTCAATGCTTTTAAGAAAGCAAAGCGCGAGCAGTATGATGTCCTGATTGTCGATACCTCCGGAAGAATGTATCTGGATGAGCAGATGATGAAGGAGCTGATGGATGTCAACGCAGCCGTCAAGCCCGATGAGACACTGTTCGTCGCAGATGCCATGACCGGTCAGAACGCCGTCACAATCGCACAGGAGTTCGAGCAGAAGGTGGGAATCAGCGGTGTTATCCTTACCAAGTTCGACTCGGACACCCGTGGTGGAGCCGCGCTCTCTCTCAGAGAGGTCGTAGGCAAGCCTATCAAGTTCATCGGTGTCGGCGAGAAGATGGAGAACCTAGAGCCGTTCTATCCGGACAGGATGGCAAGCAGAATCCTGGGAATGGGAGATATTGTCACCCTGGTCGAGAAGGCTCAGGAGGCATTTGACCAGAAACAGGCTGAGAAACTGCAGGAGAAGATGGCCAAGAACACCTTTGACCTGCAGGACTACCTGGAGCAGATCGAGAGCATGACCAAGATGGGCGGAATCGGAAAAATCATTGACATGCTGCCCGGAGCAAAGGGAAATATCTCGGAAGATGACATAGATAAGAAGGAATTACTGAAAGAAAAAGCAATAATTCAGTCTATGACCTTCCAAGAAAGACAGAATATCTATATAATTGGTCCGGCTCGAAAGAGAAGAATAGCAAAAGGAAGCGGCACATCCGTCGGAGAAGTCTGTCATTTGCTTAAGAAATTTGAAAAGATGCGGCTGAGTATGAAGAAGCTCGCAAAAAATAAGAAGTACCAGTCTGCCATGATGAAGCAGATGGGCATGAATTGAGATTCGTGTAGGAGGAACAGACGTGAGCGTTAGTATCAGATTGAAGAGATTCGGTACAAAGAAGAGACCCTATTACAGAGTGGTTGTCATCGATTCAAGGCTTTCCAATTCAGGAAGACCCCTTGAGGAGATCGGTTACTACCATCCGATTGAGGCTGAGGAGAACCAGGTCAAGATTGATGCAGAGAGAGCAGCATATTGGCTTCAGAACGGTGCACAGCCCTCAGATACAGTCAAGGCTATTTTCGCAAAGCAGGGTATCCAGACCACAAAAGCTCCTGCAAAGGACTGAGTAAGTGGAAAAGGAACTGGTTGAATACATTGTCAGATCTCTGGTCGACCAGCCCGAGAGCGTTGAGGTCAATGTTGTTGAGGGTGAGAAATCCACAATACTTGAGCTCAGGGTCTCTCCGGATGACATTGGTAAAGTGATCGGCAAGCAGGGCAGGATTGCAAAGGCCCTGAGGACCATCCTCAGCGCTACTGCAACCAAGAGTGGCAAGCACGCCAGCCTTGAGATTCTGGACTGATTGGTATGAAACAGGTCCTTTCAACCGGAGTGATCAGATCCCCGCATGGCGTAAAAGGCTATGTCAAGGTGCATCCGTATTCGGATGACTTTGATCATTTCTTCAAGCTGAAGGAAGTAACTCTTCAGCGTGGAGAGAAAACCAGAATAGTTGAAGTCGAGAAGGTTCAGAACCATTCCGATGAGCTTTTGATGAAGTTCAAGGGAATCGATTCACCTGAGGATGCGAGATTCATTTCTGGTTGGGAAATTCTGGTACCAAGAGATCAGGCCAGCAGGCTTGAGGAAGGAGAGGTTTACACAGCTGACCTACAGGGTATGAAGCTGGTATATGATAA
>JAFZUN010000214.1 GCA_017618315.1 Spirochaetales bacterium | reverse complement strand
TCAAGCTTCTGGTCTGTTCCGACAATGAGCTTTGTCTTGAATCCGTTCTCGTATCCGGCTTCCTTCATGAGCTGCTTTGCCTTCTCGACATTGTACTCATAGCCCTTGACGTTCGGATTGTAGAAGCCTGTGCCCTCAACTGCGTACTGATTGGTGAAGAATGTTCTGCCATAGTCCAGAGACTCAATCATCTCCTCGGAGTTGATTGCATATGCCACTGCCTTTCTGACACGCTCGTCGCAGAACGGAGATCCCTCGACCTCTGATGAGAAGATCAGGAAGTAGACTCTGTTCCACATCTTGTTCTGATAGAGGTTGAAGCCCTGCTTGATCATTCTGTCCTTCATGCCGTAGTCACCGCCGTTGAACACATCACAGTCACCGTTGAGCAGAGCTGCCTGGGCTGCCATGTTGTCACCGTAGACCCTGACCTCTATCTCATCATAGAGAGCCGGCTGGTTGTCCTTGTTCCAGTAGTTGTCATCCTTGACCATGATTGTGTAGGAATCCTTGACGACTTCCTTGATTACATACGGACCTGTTCCTACCGGGTTCTGCAGACACCAGTCAGCACCGTGCTCGTCGAAAGCCTTCTTTGAGTACATCATACCGGCCAGGTTGTTGAGTGAGAACGGAATCTGTGAGTTCCACTCCTTCAGGTGCATGACAACTGTGTCGGGATCGACAAGCTCGAATGACTCGACACTTGAGAAGTGTGTTGATGATGTGTTGGCGACTTCCTTGAAGTGCTGCAGGTTCCACAGAAGGACCTCACCTGTGAACTCTGAACCGTCTGAGAAGTGGACGCCCTTGCGGACCTTCATGGTGTAGGTGAGCTTCGCCGGATCACCCTCGAATGACTCCAAGAGGTATGGGACAATGTTGCCCTCCTCATCAAACATCAGAAGGAACTCATAGACGCCACAGAGGTTGTAGAACATTCCTCTGCTCTTCCACGGAGCATAGGACATGGAGACCTCGTTGGTTGTTCCGAGAACGAGTTTTCCGCCTGTGATGATGTTCTCTTTTGTTGCCTTGAGACCTGAGCCCTGGAACTCATTGATTGCTGTTGCGTTCTGTGCCTTCGGCTCATTGCTGGTGTTGTTCTGCTCCTCCTTGGCGCCACCTGCGAACAGTGACATTGCAAGAAGAGCGATCAAAACGACAAGAAATAGTTTCTTCATCCTTTTCCTCCTTTTACCTTGTCTTCTGCAACCATTGAAATTGTTGCAAGAAAAATTGAAATCGAATTCAATCCTATCTTCATTATCCCACTCTTTTTCCACGCGCGCAACTTTTTTAGTAATGGGATTAGTAAATAGTAACAAAAAAGGGAGAAGCAGTTGCCTCTCCCTTAATGCCTTTTGCTTATCAGTCCTCGTAGTCCATGATTACCTTGGACTCAAGGAATTGCGGGTATTCGTTTATCCATTTGTCATGGATGGGGCTGTTGGAATATGCCTCAAGGGCATCTTTCTCCATGTCAACTATTATCATCAGGTCATACCTGTTTGACATGTTGATGCAGTTCTTGTGCGGGCTGACCTTATGTACTCCCGGAACCGTGCCTTCCATGCCTTTGAAGAGGTTTCCGATCTCGTTTGCAAGAGCAATCTTATCCTTGACCGTATCATTGAACTTGACTATGACGTGGTGCTGCATGTATTCCTCCTCAACCGTAGATAATCAGGGCGATGATATCCAAAGGCTCATCATTCGGGTTGTTGATTCCGTGTCCGGTTCCACTTGGAGTGAAAGTCACATCACCGGCCTCAATAGGAACAATGGTACCGTTGTCATTGTACTCAGCCTTACCTGAGAGCACATAGTAGATCTCGGTGTCTCCCTCGTGCACGTGATAACCTATGCCTGAATGGGGCGCTACTGTGGTATGGGCAAACACCCTGCCCTTCCCGTTCAGCTCATCAATTGTGTTTGTGAGGCTCCTGACCGTGATGTAACCGTCTGCACCGAACTTGTGCTCTGCTTTCTCAACATGTTTCTCGTTTGATTTCCTGACCATGAATTTCCTCCTCAGACAGGCACCTTGATCACTATCTTCTTGACAGGAGCAGGCTCACCTGCAGCGCATCTGGGCTTATGGGCGTCCTCAGGGGCAAGCACAATGAAATCACCCGCATTAAGGAACACTTTTCCGGGATATGCGGGATCCTCATAAAACGCAACATCATCTGTCTCTTTATAGGAGACAACCACAGGACCGCACTCGCTTCTGTCGCAGACTCCGACAAACTCATTGCCGCTTACCACGTACTGCACATCAAAGTATTTCTCATGAGTCTCGAATTTGTTCTCATCCCAGGCAAACGATGTGTATTCCTGGACACTTGCCCTGACACCCTCTTCAAGGTCAATCCATCCGACAGGAAGATCAGCTAGGTCAGTTCTCCTCAGAAATTCAAATGCGACCCGGAATTTCCTTTCTGACAGATCATACTTATACTCCAATCCGTTTTTTGTACTGAACATATGCTCCACCTTAATCAGCTGAATTCCTTAAGTCCCTCAATGGCATAAAGCCTCACAGGACAGGAATCCAGGCCCTTGATATACATCGGGGCAAAGCTGACGAAGAACGTGTCTGTCCTCAGCTGCTCAAGGTTCTTCACAACCTCAAGGAATGTGATGTTCTCTGCCATGCAGATGTCGTGGAACGGCTTGACGTCCTCATTGCAGTTCTCTATTGAGACACCGTCACCGAATCCGACGCACTTGACCTTGTGGTCAACCATCCACTGGGCTGTCTCTCCGTTGACAAGAAGTCTCTTGTCATTGGGCCCGTTTGTCTCCGGTGTGAACGGAGCCAGTTTGTAGATTGAGTCGAGAATCACAACATCACCAGGCTTGACCTTTTTTCCAATAGCCTTATCAAGATCCTTGGCGCTGATGTGTGAGAGCGGAGCCAGATCCTTGAATTCATAGTAGAGTCCTCTTCCGACGAATGATGTGAGCGGAAGATCGGCGACACTTGCACCCTCTTCAAAATGATGGTACGGGCACTCACAATGTGTTCCCAGATGCGTCATGATGTCGACGTTAGTATGAAAATCGGGTATTGCTCCGCCTGTGTTGAATCTGTCCAGCTTGCAACGTCTGGTCTCTGTTGCCGGATCAATGTACTTGGTCAGGTCAATGACCCTCAGTCCGTTAAGCTCATAAACTGTCTGCATTATCTTGTCTCCTTAGATTTATTCTCAAGTGCATGGATGCATTTCACAACCATCTCGTGGTACGGCACACTTATTCCCTGGTCATGGGCAGCCTCAACGACGCTTCCGCTTATGGTGTCAACCTCGCTTCTCCTTCCGTCCCTGATGTCGGCATAAATAGATGTGTATCCGTTCGGAGCATTGATGCACACCTTCTCAACATCGGTTGTGACCTCCTCAAGGTCAAATCCCAGTCCCAACGAGTTGGCGACCTCCACCGCCTCACGGCAGAGCTGTCTCATGAGCCAGTTCGCATTGGGATCAGTGTGGATAAATCCCAGCGGAACCTGGAAAAGAGCTGTCAGGGAACTTGCAGCCGTGTTGGTGAACATCTTCTTCCAGACCTGCTTCTGGACGTTCTCCTCTGTATGGCACTCGAATCCGCAACTTGTAAGATTCTGCGCAATTGGCTCCAGCTGTTTTGATCCACCGTCAAGCAAACCAATGCTTGTAATCCCACTACCACCATGAAAAATGCATCCAGGTTGAATAACTGAGCTATTGTGCTGCGTAGATCCAATGATCACATGCTTTCTGTCCGCGAACTTCAGAAGCTTGCTCTCATGTCCTGCTCCGTTCTGAAGTGTCATGAGATAAGTCTCAGGACCGATCAGGTTCCTGTTTCCCTCAAGTGCAGCAATAGTGAACATCGACTTGACAAACACAATCACCAGATCCTGAGGACCAATGCCTTTTGTTTCTTTAACTGCAACCGGGTGGCAGGTAAGAACACTCCCGTCCTTTTCCTTTATGCTGACACCATTCGCATTGATTGCATTTACCATTGCATCACTAACATCAACTACAGTCACCTCATTCTTGCGGGACAGGTATCCGCTGAAAAGTGACCCCATTGCACCTGCGCCCAAAACCGTAATCTTCAAAACGTGCTCCGATAAGGTTGAAATATGAGACTTTGTTGCATTGCAACCGCTTTCAATCCTTACTGAAAATTATGACATATGTTTATTTAAAACTCAACTGTTTTTACAAAGAATGTGGATACCCGGCAGAGAGGCCGCAGTTTGAGACCTGCCGGAAATAAAAACAATGCAACCTTATTGCAATCGTTTTCATCACAAAAAGCCATAACAGCAGAAAAAAAGCCATTTTTAGTTAATGAAAGCTTTGCAATCGGTTGTAACAACTCTTGCATTTTTCCCGAAGTATCATTATGCTGGAGTTGTAGGTTTAATAAAAGAAAAGGAGAACAATATGGATCGTGTAGTATTGGATTATAAGAAGCCCAGCAAGGAGCTTATTGAGGCTTTCAGAGAGATATCAGTTGCATCAGCCCATGAGTGCATGGACCGCAAGAATTATCTTGGGATGTCAATCCGCCCCTTCTACCCCGGAATGAAACTCTGCGGACCGGCCCTCACCTGCCAGTGTCAGCCGCTCGATAACCTCACAATGCATGCTGCAATGCATATCGCAAAGCCCGGTGATGTCATGGTCGTCACATTCGGCGGGAACCCGAACCAGGGTCCGTTCGGCGACTGCTGCACAACCCTTGCAAAGGCAAAAGGAATGGAAGGCGTTGTCCTTGACACAGGAGTCAGAGACGGTGAGACTGCAAGTAAAATCGGTCTTCCGATCTTCTGCTGCGGACATTCAGTCACAGGAACAATCAAGAAAGAGTTCGGAACTGTCAACAACCCGATCTCAATCGGTGGTCAGGTCGTCAAGGCCGGAGACATCATCCTTGGTGACGATGACGGTGTTGTGGTCATTCCGCTTGAGATTGCAGAGGACATCCTGAAGAAGGCACAGAAGAGACAGGCAGATGAGGTCATCATCCGCGAGAGATTCAGAAACGGAGAGGATGCCTGGGGAATGGGCAACTACTCAGAGTACTGCAAGAAAATGGGATACAACCTTCCTATCTGAGGAATCATTTCTTTAAAGTAAAAGGAGCTGCAGATCAACCGCAGCTCCTTAATTTTACACGTTTTCTGCTCAGCAAACAACGTTAGTAGGATTCCCGTTAATGAAATTCCTAAGATTATCAAAACATGTGTTCAGCAGTCTGAGCCTGCTCTCAATACTCACCCAACTGATATGCGGTGTTATGAAACAGTTGTCACATCCCAAAAGCGGGTTATCATTTGAAATCGGCTCAGGTACAACGACATCGAGACCTGCGGCATAGACCTTGCCGGACTTAAGCGCATCTGCCAGGTCCTGCTGGTTTATAAGAGGACCTCTGGCGTTGTTGATAATGATCACCCCGTCCTTCATTTTCGCTATGGACTGCCTGCAGATCAGGTTCCTGGTCTCGTCGAAAAGCGGACAATGAAGGAAGATGATATCGGCAACGGCGTAAATCTCATCATAGGATGAGACATACCTGCAGTGCTCGTTCTCCAGCTCCTTTGAACGGAACTTGTCATAATAGACAACATCCATCCCGAATGCCTGCGCAATCCGCGCTGAGTTCTTCCCTATCCTGCCGAAACCGATTATTCCCAAGGTCTTTCCGTCAAGCTCAAGGATGGGATAATCCCAGAACATGTGCTTCCCGGTTGCAGCCCATCTGCCTTTGTGAACCTCGTTGCTGTGGTGTCCGACACGGCAGCAGATCTCAAGAAGAAGGGAGAAGGCATACTGGGACACCATTGATGTTCCATAGGTCGGGACATTGGTCAGAGTGATTGAATGCGCCTTGCAGTAATCTGTGTCGACATAATCGTAACCGGTGGAGATCATTCCTATGTACTTCAGCTTCGGAGCATACTTGAGGACGCTCTCATCCATCCGGATTTCAGGCCCGAGAATGACATCAGCATCCCTGATCTTCTCTATCACCTCCTGTTTGTCAACAGAGGTTGGATAGATGTCCACCTTGTCATATGCCTCCCTGAGCGGAGCCCAATATTTCTCCTCCAGAGCAACGTTTCTTGCACAAAGCACAACAACATGCATTGATTCTTCTCCTCAAAAGAACAGGGTGAACATCTGCCCACCCTGTACATCCATTCATATGAACGTCTTATTCGGCAGTTACCTCTGCCTCCGGGGCAGCCTCTGCCGCAGCAGCACGCTTCTGCAGCTTTCTGGTATTACGTACGGAAATGATTATCATCAGGATTGCAAGTGCATAGAACACACATGCTATCGGGCTGAACAGACCCTTGATGGATCCGTTGTCAGAGACCATCAGACAACGTCTGAGGTTTGTCTCTGTCATCGGGCCAAGGATGAATCCAATGACCATCGGGCCAATCGGGTATTCATGCGTGACCATGATGTAGCCAATGATACCGAACACCATGAGCCAAATCACATCGAACACGTTGCTGGAGTTGGCGA
The DNA here is from genome assembly GCA_017618315.1 of Spirochaetales bacterium. Taxonomy (GTDB): domain Bacteria; phylum Spirochaetota; class Spirochaetia; order Sphaerochaetales; family Sphaerochaetaceae; genus UBA9732. Next base: position 902 of record JAFZUN010000214.1, on the reverse strand, counting down.
ATGCACCCACACCGCAGAGCATGACAATGATCGGAAGCAGTATGTACTCCCTGATTGTCAGGATCTTGGTGAACATCCTGATTCCGAAGTACTCGAACAGGACCATCAGGATAACTGCAAAGAGGATACCGGCGAAACAGACATAGACCAGCTCAGGACGAGTGTTGAAAAGCAGCGGGCCAGGGCTGATTCCGTGAATCTGCAGTGCGGAGAGCAGGAATGCGGTTCCGAGGTCTCCTGGGATTCCCAGGGTCAGCAGAGGAATGATTGCACCGCAGACAGTGGCGTTGTTTGCCGTCTCTGATGCGACGATTCCGTCCATGTAACCTGTTCCGAACTTCTCCGGATGCTTTGATGAGTTCTTAGCCGTTGAATAAGCAATGAGGTTACTTGTACCTGCACCGATTCCCGGAAGAATTCCGACAAAGACACCGATTGCGGCAGAGCGGATCATGTTCCAGATGTTGCCCACGAACTCCTTCATGGTGAATCCGAAACCTCTCATCTTGGTCTTCCTGAAGTCGGAGGACTTGATGACATGAGGCTTCATGATGGACTTCATGACGGTTGAGATCGCGAAGGCTCCGGTGAGGATTGCAACCTGGTTGAATCCGTTGGCCAGTGAACGTGTTCCGAATGTGAAACGTGTTGTGTAGTCAATCGGAGAAATTCCCACTGTTGAGAACAGCAGTCCAAGACAACCTGCAATCAGGGCCCTGGTGAGGGACTTTCCTGAAAGAGATGCAATCATGGAGAGTGAGAATATCGAGATTGCGAAATACTCGACCGATCTGAAATGCAGGGCCACGTCAGCCATTGGCTTTGAGATGGTGATCAGAGCAATCATTCCAAGGATAGTTCCCATGAATGAATAGAAGATACCGATTCCCAGAGCCTTGTGG
>JAFZUN010000213.1 GCA_017618315.1 Spirochaetales bacterium | reverse complement strand
ATCTATATTGTCATTGCAGACCACAAGATCCGCATTCTTTCCGACCTCTATTGACCCTATCTCCTTGTCCATGCCTATTAGTGCAGCCGGCTGGAGGCAGAGGATTCTTGAGACCTCATCCATGCTGAAGCCCATAATGCAATGGAGCGTTCTGGCAAGTCTGTCTCCAGTTGCAACGCTTCCTGCAAAGCATGTTCTGTCAGGCATCTTGGCAATTCCGTCCTCGATTATGCAGGCTGTTCCGTTGTTCTTGGGACCAAGGATTGAAGGTCCGTCCGGCATTCCGGCGCCCCTCATGCTGTCAGAGCATGCGATGATCTTCTTATGATCCTTGAGCTTGAATATCATCTGCAGGAGCTCCGGCGGCAGATGGCTTCCGTCACAGATGAGCTCAATGTTCAGGCCGTCAATCAGATAACCGCTTTCCACTGTGCCCAGGACCCTGAAGCCCCCACGTCTGGTGATTGAGCTCATTCCACTGTAGAAATGAGTCAACAGGCTCAGACCATGATCATAGGCCTCGGAGACCACATCATAGGTTGCTGCGGTATGAGCACCGGAGACAAGTATGCCTTGCCTGACCATGTCATCAATGAACCTCATGGCACCGGGTCTCTCCGGAGCTACTGACCAGCGTTTCACCAGCCCGTCTGCAGCCTCAAGGAGCTTGTTGTAATGCTCGGGTACAGGATCCATAATGTATCTCGGATCCTGGGCACCCTTCTCGACCGTGTCAAAGTAAGGTCCCTCGAAATGACTTCCCGGCATACGCGCGCATGTCTCTAACTTTCCCTCAGCCTGCATTTCATGCACTTTCCTGAGGTTCCTCAAAAAGAGAAGCATGTCATCGTCTGAGCTCGTCAGTGTTGTCGGAAGACATGTGGTAGTTCCATGACGGGCATGGCTCTTTGCCGCCCCGATTATGTCCTCTGCCGTGCCGTCCATGAAATCAAAGCCGCCGCTTCCGTGGGTATGGGTATCCACAAAACCGGGCATAATGTAGGAGTCACCGAAATCAAGTGTCTGCTCACCTTCCGGTGCTTTCACCTCTCCGGATATGACCTCACGGATCATCTGGCCTTCAATCCAAAATGAACCTCTGATGACCTTGTCCTTGAGTACAAGTCTTCCTTTGAGAATCATCTGACCTTCTCTCCTCTGAGTATGATGCTCTTGATCCTGATGTCATCATCAAAGATCAGCAGGTTTGCACGTTTTCCTCTTGCAATTGATCCGACTTTCTTGTCCAGACCCACCACACGTGCAGGTGTCAGGGCTGCCATCTTGATCACATCGACAATGTTTATCTCCGCAATCTTGTATGCCGTTCTAACAAGACGGTCATAGGTGGCAATGCTTCCTGCAAAGCAGGACTTGTCAGGAACAAGCGCAACGCCGTTCTCAATCCACACTCCCTTCTTCAATCCGTCAACATACGGGACAAAGCTTCCCTCCGGAACATCCACACCGGCATAGCGGGTGGCATCGGTGATCATAGAGACCTTATCCGGCCCCTTGATCTTGTAAATCAGTTGCAGGAACTCCTTGGGAAGATGCACCCCGTCGGTTATCATCTCAACGTCCATGTCATCTATCAGCCATGCGGCCTCGACAATTCCGCCCTCACGGTATGCTCCGTTGCGGTGGTAGCTTGAACATGCGCTATAAAGATGCGTGATGTTCCTGTAACCGTTGTCCCATGCCTCGAAGACCTGTTGCAGTGTTGCGTTTGAATGTCCTATTGATGCAACTATTCCATGTTTTTCACACCAACGACCGAACTTCATGCCACCGTTACGCTCAGGAGCAGCGGTCCACTTTCTTATATACGGGGCCAGCTCCAGATACTGTTCCATCTCACTTATATCCGGATCACGGTATGTCAGGGTATTCTGTGCGCCAAGGGCAGCTCCGCTTGAGTACGGGCCCTCCATATGGATTCCGCCGAACTCAGGGATGTCCTTCATCTTGCCGAAAGACGGAACCATATTTCCGAGGTGCTTCAGGGAACGGAGGTATGTCTCATGCGTCTCGCTTGTGAAAGTCGGAAGCATTGTGGTGGTTCCGCCGTTGAAATGTAGCCTCATGATATCAAGGACGCTCTCATCATCCGGGTCGGAGAAGTCATGCCTTCTTCCACCATGCACATGAGTGTCCACAAAGCCCGGGGAAAGGAACATGCCTTTTCCGTCAATCTCCTCTGAGAATTCTCCCTTGGGCAAAGTTCCGGTGCCGAAATCATCTATGAGCTCATCCTGTGTCACCAGCCATCCGTCACGCATTATCCTGTCGGGAAGAATGATGTTCACATTCCTGATCAGTATCCTCATTGAGTCACCTCCTTAAGGCATATCATCCCTTGATTGCGCCTGCAGACATTCCTTCCACAAGCTTGTCCTGGAAAACGGCGAACACCACAATCGGCGGTATGATCGACAAGGTTATTGCCGCGGCAAGGACACCGTAGTTCCAGTCCTCGCTCTTTAATAGCGTCAGAGCTACAGAGATGGGCATTATGGAGTCCTTTGATGCAAGTGTCTTGGATATCGTGTATTCTCCCCACACATTGTAGAATCCTGAGACCAAGACAATTATCAGCGCGTTCTGCGCAAGCGGAAGCATGATGTTGAAGAATGTCTGCGGCACGCTGCATCCGTCAATCTCCGCTGAGTCCTCAAGCTCATCACTCATGTCTATGAATGCTCCGCGCATTATGAATATGGAGAACGGGAGGATACACAGCAGGTTTGGAAGGATGATACCCAGATAGGAGTTAAGCAGCCTCAGCTCATATTCCATCATGTAAATCGGAATAAGAATGGCGCAGAGCGGGAATGCCAGGAGGAACAGTATGCTTGCCAGCAGGAACTTGCTTCCCCTGAAGTGCAGTCTTGCAAATGCATATCCGGACAGAGCTGACAGAACCAGAGTGATTGCAACCGAGCTTGCCGTGATGATTATGGTGTTCAGGTAATAGCGCAGGTATTTGGCACCTCTTGCAAACACATAGTCATAGTTGACGCTGGACCATTTGTGCGGGATGAAAGTAATATCCCTGATAATCTCCGCTGACTCCTTGAATGACGTGAATATGCAGAAGAAGATGGGGAACAGGAATAACACCGACACGACAATCAGTACAGCTGAAACGAAGATGGAGAATGAGAGCTTCTGTTTTCTTGCCATATCAGTTCTCCCCCTTGCTCAGCTTCATGTTCAACAGAGAGAAAATCATGACCAGTGCGGTGAGCACAAACGCCTGTGCCGCCGCATAACCCATGTCAAAGTAGTTGAACGCAGTGTTGTAGATGTTCTGGTACATGACAAGGGTGGCGTTTGCAGGACCTCCCTTGGTCAGGACGTTCGGCGTGACGAACAGCTTCAGGCACTGGAGGATGGCCCATATTCCCACAACCACGAATGTCTCCGTGAGATTTGGAATCATTATATGGATCAGCTTTTTCCAGCCAACTGCGCCGTCAATCTCAGCGGCCTCGAACATGTCCTGTGATATGTTCTGAAGTCCCGAGAGGAAAAGAATCGTGCAGAACCCGACTTTGCCCCAGACACTGACTATGATGACCCAGACCCTGGCTGTCTTTGCATCCGTAAGCCAGTTATGGCTCCAGCCCGAGAGCCCTATGCTCACAAGGAACTTGTTCACAATACCGAAGTTGTCCGCAAGCATGAATGAGAAAAGAATACATATCAGTGATGCGGGGACGACTATGGGCATGAATATCGATACCCTGTAGAGCCAGCTGCGCCTTTTCTTGTTGAACAGCAGCAGCGCAAGGGACAGCGACAGGACAACAAGAATCACGAACATGAACAGCGTGAACTGCAATGTGTTCTTCAATGCCGTCAGAAACTGTATGTCCTTGAACATGTCCACGAAATTCTTCAGTCCGACGAACTTCATATGCATGTCATATGCGAAGTTGTATTCATTCAGTGAAAGCACAAGGGTATAGCAGATCGGATAGAAAACAAAGACAAAAAGAACCACACATGTGGGAATGACAAAAATCACACCCCAGCGGGCTCTGGCCTTCTTCCTGAAGCTTATTGTGTTCTGCATGATGCCTTTCCGGAATAAAGTGATGCATGTGACCCGCCAAGGGCCACATGCATCAGGATTCTGTTACTTTCTGATTGATGCCGAGAGATCCAGGATCTGCTTGACCATGTCGTCAGGAGTGGTTGTTGTGCTCACAAGACCGCTCTGGAAGATCTGATCAAGACCCTCAAGCCACTTCTGTGACTCCTCATAGGTGATCATCGGCTTTGCCTTGCTCATTGCATCGGCTATGCCCTTCCACATCGGAGTTGCCTCAAGAGCTGCATCGAAGTGCTTCTGGATGACAGACATCTTTCCATATGTCGTGAATGCGTTTGTCTGGCTGTACTCGCCGTAGACGGCTTCCTTGATGAACTGGCATACAAGCTCGGGGTTCTTTGATGCCTTTGGAATGACCATCTGGCAGCCGAAACAGATTGTTCCGCCGAAATCTCCCGGAATCGGGATCAGGGCAAGGTTCTCTGTTCCGATGGTTGCAACAGCTTCCATCCAGCGGCCTGCAGCCTCATAGCACATTGCAATCTGACCGGCCTTGAAACCGTTTCTTCCACCTGCGTTATCAACGAATGTGGACTGTGACAGGGCTCCGCTCTGGATTCCCTTCTGCCATGCTCTGATCATGTTCCTGGTGAAGTCGTTGTCAACATTGAATGTGATTCCATCTGCAGCATAGACATTGCCGAACTGTGAATAGAGGGCGGCACCAAGGATTGTGTTGAGGTTGTTTCCGAACTGGATTGATCCTCCGACCTGTGTGATGGTTCCGTTCTTGTCCTTCTTTGTCAGCTTCTCAGCGAACTCAACAAAATCGTCCCAAGTCTTAATCGGGAGCGGATTTCCTTCTGCATCCACAAGACCGGCTTCCTTGAACATTGCCTTGTTGATTGAGATTCCGTAGACCTCATAGATTGCAGGCAGACACATCTGTGCACCGTCACGGAGACCTGTCTCAAGTGAACCTGCAGTGAAGTTGCTCTTCGGGAAATCGTCAAAGAAATGCAGATCCTTCTCAAAGTCGTAAATCAGACCCTTTGCTGCATACTCTGCTGAGAAAATACCGCCATCAAGGAAGACCAGGTCAACATCCGTGCTTCCCTTTCCCCAGTCAAGGATGTAGTTGGACAGCTTTGTCTGGTCAGCGATCGTGACAATCTCGACTGTCACATCCGGATGGGCTGCCATGAACTCCTGAGCGGCATGCTCCAGGAAGATCTTGTTGATTTCCCATGACTCCGCGCCGATTGTGATTGTCTTCTTTCCGCCTGTCTGCGCCTCACCTGCACCGGCTGCGAACACGGTGAATGATGCGATCAGCAGGACCAAAAGTAATACTAATACCTTTTTCATCTTGAAACCTCCTTTAGATGAAATCCCCCCACATGGGATATTTTAACATTGATACATGCACCGTCAAGGACAAAACTTGGCAAGAAAAACCCTTCACTTAACAGATTTTCATGTTATACTTTCCATTAGCAAATAATAGGAGGCTATTATATGAAGAAAGCTTTGGTTATTTTATTGGTTCTGGCAACTGTCTTCACAACAGTGTTCGCACAGGCTGCCGGAGAAACCGCCAAGAAAGATGAGAAAATGGAGCTCGTCCTTCTCAGCGCAGGAAAGGAAGCTGAGAGCATTGCCATCATCGAGGCATTCAACAAGGAGTATCCGAACATCACAGTGACCCATCTGGAGAAGGACTCCGGTGATGTCCTCACACTGGTTCAGCAGAAATCATCAGACTCAGACGTCGTTCTCCTGATTGCTCAGGACAGCCTCGAGCCCATGGCAAAGAACCTCTATCCTTACAAGAACGTCAATGATGCCAAGTTCGATGCCGCATACAAGGATGCCGAAGGCAGATGGTAT
>JAFZUN010000212.1 GCA_017618315.1 Spirochaetales bacterium | reverse complement strand
GCTTTTCGGCAGGATAGCAGACACCCCATTTGCCTTTTGCGCGGTTCACACCAAACTCAGGAATGTCTATCTCAAGTTGGTAACACCAGTGGGGAACGCGCTCAGAAAGGATGTCCTCAAGGGTCTCGACATAAAGCCTTTTGATTGTTTTCTTGACAGATTCAATGGCACATTTCCTAGCTGTCACTATGATTTTATCATCAACAATGTCATATGAGGCCCTATTTCCCTTAATCACCACAAGAGTCTTCTTCTCTCCAAGATAAGGTACAAAATCACCAGTCTGGTATGAGTGATCGGCCACCTTGCAAAGCTGTTTCTCTATCCAAGGCTTGCTGCGGCTCACAAAGTCATCGATCTCTTTGTTAGGGGCATTGTATGGAGCACTTACAATCACGCCTCCCGAAGGATCGATGCGCAGTCTGAGATTGCGCTGTCCCCTGTTGCGTATGAGCTTATAGCTGATTCCTTCTGTGATGCGTTCCGACTCCATGAGATTGACTATATCAAATAAACGGAAAACTGAATACTTTGTTGATTACTTCCCGTTAAGCGGGTATATTTCTTCTAGTGTAATCGGAGGCCATAGTGAGATCAGAACATGTCAGTGATACAGTGAACAAAATCTTCCTGGAGAACGGGGATGAGATCATCCTTGTGGGTACAGCTCATGTGTCACAGGACAGTGTCGATGAGGTCCGCCGTGTGATTGACGAGGAGCAGCCTGACCATATCTGCCTTGAGCTGGACAAGGGCCGCTATGAGAGCAAGACCAAGGAGCAGAGTTATGCCAACATGAACCTGACAAAGGTCTTCAAGGAAGGAAAGACCTTCCTGGTCCTTGCAAACACAGCCCTTGCCTCCTTCCAGAAGAAGATGGGAAACCAGACAGGCTCAGCTCCGGGAGAGGAGATCATCGGAGCAAGCAGGATAGCTGAGGAGAAGGGAATCCCCTACTCCTTCTGCGACCGTGAGATTGCCACAACCCTCAAGCGCGCATGGGCAAAGAGCAACCTTTGGAACAAGGCAAAGCTCATTGGAACCCTGCTCTCAAGTGCCTTTGACAAAGAGGAGTTCAAGCCCGAGGAGCTTGAGCAGCTCAAGAAGTCCGATACCCTTCAGGAGATGATGAACGAGCTTGCCAAGGAACTTCCCGGTGCAAAGGAAGCCCTGATTGACGAGCGTGACCGCTATTTGGCAACGAACATCATGGAGGCTCCGGGACACAAGAAGGTGGCGGTCATTGGCGCAGGTCACGCCAACGGAATCATCAAGACCATGGAGAAGCTGGAGAAAGGCGAGCTCTCAACAGATCTCACCGAGATCTCAAAGGTTCCCAAGCCGTCCAAGGCCGGAAAGATTGCAGGCTGGCTTGTCCCCATTGCTCTTGTTGCAATCATAGTCTGGGCGGGAATCGCCAACGGCTTTAATGAGAGTCTCAGATATTTCATCATCTGGGCATGCACCAATGCGGCATCCACAGTGCTTTTCAGCATGCTCTCACTGGCACATCCGGTTACATGGTTGGTATCAGCAGTCTCGGCGCCAATTGCGGTCCTGAATCCTGCCATAGGAGTGGGTGTGTTCACGGGAATAACGGAGGCCACCATGCGTAAGCCTGCCGTCAAGGATTTTGAGAGCCTCTCGGATGATATTTCAAGCTTCAGGGGCTGGTTCAAGAACCGCGTGCTTCACGCCTTCATGATTTTCTTTACATCAAGTCTTGGAAGCATCCTGGGCACATTCGTTTTCTTCCCAATCATGCTGAAGGTTTTCGGCTGAATTACAGAACAGAGGAAGGTATCGTAATTCAAATTTGCTTTCCATCCACAGCCAACCTAAGTTTTGAGAATACCTCGTCGTGTGTCATTCTTTCCGGTGTTGAAGCCGCATATCTGTCAGCCTCATCAAGAGCCAGTTCAATACTATCAGTTAATCTGCTATATTGCTCCAAACTAAGAACCACCATGGATCCATACCCATTTTTGGTAAGATAGACAGGAGAACCATCGTTTACGATTTTCTCAATTGAAGTAAAATTATTCCTTAAATCTGATACTGGTCTGATCTGAATCATAAACACCCCCATTGGCTATCATTATTTTATCATAATTATGCCAAATAAGGAATATCCCATTACTCCTTCGTCTATTTTCAATTATTTAATAACAAATGCATCACGCACTTTCTGGCAGCGCTTGAGGAGGATGTTGTTCTTCTCGAATGACATGCTAGCAGGGACCATGGCCTTGTCAAAGCCCATCTCTGAGGCAGCTTTGAGCCTTCTGTCCCCGTAGTTTACCGGTCTGACCTCTCCGGCAAGTGAGAGCTCGCCGAAGCTTACCATCTTGGCAGGAAGGTTCGTCTCGCTGAATGCAGACCACAGGGCAAGAGCCAGTGCAAGTTCCACCGAGACCTCGTTGACGCGGATTCCTCCTGCCACATTCACATAGATGTCCTTGTCCGTAAGCCGTATTCCCGCGTGGCGCTCCAGAATAGCACAGACACGAAGAACCCGGGACGAATCTATCTTATCCGAATACACGCGGCTGTAGCCCGATTTGGCGTCTACAATCAGCGCCTGGATCTCAACCAGGAACGTCCTTGTCCCCTCTGTTATGGCCGTGTAGGCAATACCAGGCGGAAGAGCAGCTTCCTTACGCTCCGAGATGAAGAAGCTTGCAGGATCCTTGACTCCCTCCAGTCCTTCATTTGTCATGGTGAAGATACCGATCTCATCCACAGATCCGAAGCGGTTCTTGGCAGCCCTGATGAGTCTGACACCCATGGATGCCTGCTCGAAATAAAGCACGGTGTCCACCATGTGCTCTATGATCTTTGGTCCTGCCAGAGTTCCTTCTTTTGTCACATGTCCTATGAAGAAAACAGATGTTCCGACTGCCTTGCAGAGGCTCACGATCTCCATGCAGCAGTTGCGGATCTGGGTCACTGATCCGGCCACAGATGAGAGCTCATCGGTTGCCAAAGTCTGAAGTGAATCCACAACAGCTATCTGAGGTTTCTCTGCCTTTATGACAGACAGGATTTTCTCAAGTTTTGTATCGCAGAAAATGTTGATGCTGCCCAGTTCAAGACCGAGTCTCTCGGCTCTCTGGCGCACCTGGCTGGCGCTTTCCTCACCTGAGACATAGAGTACTTTCCGCCTTGAGGCGCAGCCCGCCACAACCTGCAGGAGCAGTGTCGATTTTCCTATT
>JAFZUN010000211.1 GCA_017618315.1 Spirochaetales bacterium | reverse complement strand
TTTATTAAGATTTTTAAATACTAATACAAAATCTAAAGATTATTCAAATTTAGTTAATCATCCAAGACCAAGCCATGCTGATTATGTAGCTAATTTAAAATATGATGGCTTTAATGATTATAGAGGTGGTGGACATTTTTCAGCAAGATTAACATTAGGAATTGTAGCTGCAGGTGTTGTTGCTGCCGGCTGTGTTGCTGCCGGAGCCTCTGCTGCTGCAGGCTGCTCTGCTGCGGGCTGCTCTGCCACTGTTGCCACAGGCTGCGGTGTTGCAAGGACTGCTGCCACATAAGCCGGGAGCTCAGCCTCGAGCAATGCTACTGCATAATCAATGTCAGCCTCTGTGATGTCAACCGGGAATGTAAGGATTGCTGTTCCCTTGTTGATTGTAAGCTCTGTTCCCTGGAGGTACTGGCTATATGCTGCATAAGCCATCTTTGCTGCGTCAGCGATCTCTGCATTTGTGATGAACTCAGGATATGTGATTGTTGCGACTTTGTCCTTGTAGGAGATTGTAGCCTCGAAACCGTAGAGGTTGAGAGCCTTCTCAATTGCTGCGACAACTTCAGCTGTCTCAACTGCTTCTGCCTCAGAAGACTTTGCTGCGACCTGAATGGTCTCTGTTCCACCGATAAGTGAATTCACATAGTACTGGATCTCTGCTGCTGCAACGTTGACTGCATAGTCGACATCAGCTTCTGCAAGCTCAAACGGCAGTGTGAGGACTGCTGTTCCGTTGTCAACAATGAGCTCTGTGCCCTGGAGATAATCGGCATATGCCTGATATGCGAGAGCTGCTGCACCCATAACCTCTTCATTTGTGATGAACTCAGGATATGTGATGATTGCGGTGCCGTTTGCATAAACGATTGTTGCCTGATAGCCGTACAGTGAAAGAGTGTACTTGAGAGCCTCTGCTTCAGGAGCTGCTGCAGGAGTCTCAGGAACAAGCTCTGTCTCCTGCTCTGCTGCGATTGAAGCAAGAGCTGCATCTACATAACCGAGAACCAGATTCTCTGCATACTTGTAGTCAGCAACGCCCCACTCCTCAGGATATTTGAAAGTGATCTTACCTGGCTGATAATCATATGTGACAAGGTCAACAAGTGCAGGATATGTCTCAACAGCATATGTGAGTGCTGCGACAAGCTCTTCCTCTGTGAAGAGGGCTGCTGGATATGTGACCTCTGCCTTGCCCAACTCTGCCTTAACGACAATCTCGCTGTTGCCAAGGATGTAGCGCTGGACGATCGGCTCAAGTGAAACCACAATTGGCTCCTCAACTGGTGCCGGTGCCGGTGCTGGCTCTGGTGTTGGAGCCGGTGCTGGTTCCGGTGTCGGTGCTGGAGACGGCTCAACAGGTGCCGGCTCTACAGGAGCTGGTTCGACAACTTCCTCACCCTTGGAGACACTTGCGGTCTTACAACCGACAAGGGCAATGGCCATGGCGATGACCAATATTGTCAGAAAAATGGACTTTGAAAAACGTTTCACGTGTTTCCTCCTAGACGTTCCTAAAAGACGTTCTCAATATATAACACTGTAATAATATCACATGCTTTTTGATGTGAACACAGAAAAATGCGTTTTTTTAATCAAAAAGCTGGTGATTTGTCTAAAAAAACCCGCAGAATTGCGGGTTTGACTTGCAAAGGAGCCGATTACATCAGATCCTTTGGCTTGCGGGCTGTGTTGCCGCTCTTCACACAGTAAGCGATGTGATGGAGCTTGCCGTTCTCGAAGATTGACTTTGTCTTGATCTCTCCGCCCCAGCGGCTGATCAGGACCTTTGCGCCTTCACGACGTGCGTTCTTAGAAATAGCACCTGCCATATTTTTCCTCCGTTCTGGAAAATTACATATTATTCAGACGTAATATAGAACAAAACAAGATGTTTAGTCAAACCCTTGCAGCCACTTGTATTGAACAAAAGACGTCCGGAAGATATTTTTACCACATGGGGAAAAACGTTGCAAGGAAAATATTCCTTCTGCCTGTGAAAGGCTACCAGAAACTGATCTCTCCTCTGCTTGGCGGAAACTGCATCTACTGCCCCACATGCTCCGAGTATTTCAACCGGTCTGTGATGAGATTCGGAATAATCAAGGGGACAATTCTGGGCTTCAGCAGGATACTCAGGTGCAGCAGACTCTACTACGGCGGTCCTGACGATGTCCCCGAGACCTTCAGCTTCAAGGAGATCAGAGCCAGGCGCATTGCCTTCCGGCGCCATGGAAAGGCACTTTTCTGAGAATCAGTCCTTGCTGATATCTTTTATAAAGGAAATAAGGACCTTGAGCGCGTTCTGGTTGTGTCCGCCCTCCGGGATGATCAGGTCGGCATATTCCTTGGTCGGCTCTATGAATGACGCATGGCCGGGTCTTACCACCTCCAGATACTGCTTCACAACACTGTCCAGGGTTCTTCCCCTCTCGTTGATGTCACGCAGAAGCCTTCTGATGAAGCGGATGTCATCCGGTGTGTCCACATATATCTTCAGGTCCAGAAGCTCACGGATCTCAGGGTCAAAGAGCACCATCAGGCCCTCGACGATGATAAGCGGGGCACTATCCAGATGGATTGTCTCCTTCATGCGGCAGTGATGCACAAAGTCATACTGCGGCATCTCTATGGACTCTCCTCTCTTCAGGGCGGCAAGGTGCTTGTGCAGAAGCTCCATGTCAAAGGCATCGGGATGGTCAAAGTTGTAGGCCGTGATGTTGGAGTTGTTCACGAAGGCCGCGCTCCTGTAGTAGTTGTCCTGCGGGATGAACACGAAGTCAGGGCAAACCTCGCTGATCTTCCTGACGATTGTGGATTTTCCGCTTCCGGATCCTCCGGTGATACCGATTGCCTTGACTTCTCTCATCTCATGCCTCCGTATAGAAATGATAGACCGTGGTACTCTCGAAGAGCTCACCCGGGCTGACTATGCAGGACGGGAACTCCGGGTGGTTGACGCAGTCCGGGTAGAACTCGCTCTCAAGGCAGAAACCGTGCCTTCTGTTATATCCGTAGTCACCGCTGAGGAAATTGCCCGAGTAAAGGTGGAACGCAGGCAAGTCAGTGAAGGCCTGCAGCACCCTGCCGCTCTTTGGCTCACGGACGCGGATGAACCTGGCAAAGCCTCTCTGCGGACCGTCAATGCGGTCGATAATGTATGCGTGGTCATATCCGCCTGCTGCTGATAGCTCAGGGGCATCGATCCTCTCTCCGAAAGACCTCTCTGTGGTGAAGTCCCATGCCGTGCCCTCAACTGGGATGACCTTCCCGTCAGGAATCAGACCAGGTCCGGTTCCAACGATGTTGTGGCTGTCTATCACAAGACGGTGTGACAGGATGTCGTTTCTGGGATCTCCGGTGAGATTGAAATATGTGTGGTTTGTGAGGTTAATCGGGCACTTCTCTGTGCAACTTGCGCTGTAGTGGATCCTGAAGACCCCGTCTTCTGACATTGAGAACCGAACCCTGATGTCTGCGGTGCCGGGAAAGCCGTCTTCCTCCTCTGTGACCTTGATGGAACACAGAAAACCGTCGTCCATGTGCTTGACGTTCCAGATCCTGCTCCAGATTCCGTTCGGGCCGCTGTGAAGGAAGTTCGGTCCGTCGTTGGGCTTAAATGAGTAGCGCTTTCCGTCAATGACGAATGATGCACCGCCGATGCGGTTGGCGAATCTTCCGACGGTCAGGCCAAGGAATTTGTCCGATGATGTGATGATCTCGGGATTCTCTGCGGCGCCCGGGAACGGGAGTGTGATGTTGGACACATTGCCGTAGCGGTCAGGCGTGCAGATGGATGTAACCGCACATCCGAGATTCAGGATCGAGAAGGAGTAGTTCCCCTTCCTGAAGTTGTATTCCTTGACATTCATGGCCATGTCCCCTCTTATCTCTCGTCTGCGCTCTTGCTCTTGAGGACCGCCAGATACGCGCTCTGCGGGATCTCGACGTTTCCGACAAGTTTCATGCGCTTCTTTCCTTCCTTCTGCTTCTCCAGGAGCTTCCTCTTTCTGGTCATGTCTCCGCCGTAGCACTTAGCGGTGACATCCTTGCGGAATGCATTGATTGTCTCACGTGCGATTATGTTCCCGCCTATGGCAGCCTGGATGGGGATCTTGAACTGGTGTCTGGGAATCTCCTCCTGGAGCCTCTCACATGCCTGTCTTCCGCGAGAGACCGCATTGTCCCTGAAGACCAGCATGCTCAGAGCGTCACAGGCCTCGCCGTTGACAAGGATGTCCACCCTGACAAGGTCGGTCTTGCGGTATCCGATTATCTCATAGTCAAAAGAGGCATAGCCGCGAGAGATGGACTTGAGCCTGTCATAGAACTCAAATAGCACCTCGGCAAGCGGCATCTCATATATGAGCTCAACCCTCTTGGTGTCTATGTAGTTCATCCCGCTCTGCACACCGCGCTTCTCCATGCAAAGTGTGATGATCGGGCCCACGTAGGCTGTGGGTGTTATGACGCTGGCCTTGATATAAGGCTCCTCGGCGTAGTCGATTCTTACCTGGTCCGGATATTCAAGCGGGTTGTCTATCTCAAGGACATCGCCGTTCTTCATGTGGATGTGATAGCGAACTGACGGGCTGGTGAGCACGATTGAGAGTCCGAACTCGCGCTCGATTCTCTCCTGCACGACCTCCAGATGAAGCATGCCAAGGAATCCGCAGCGGAATCCCTGTCCAAGGGCCACCGAGCTGTCTTTCTCATAGACAAGCGATGCATCGTTGAGCTTCAGGCGCTCAATGGCATCCAGAAGCTCCTCATAGTCATTGGTGTCCACAGGGTATATGGAACTGAAGACAACAGGCTTTACATCCTTGAAGCCCTCGCATGCCTCCGCAGCCGGACGGCCGGACAATGTCACGGTGTCTCCGACACGGATATCGCTTATGTTCTTTATTCCTGCAATGAAGTAGCCGACATCGCCTGCGCTGAGGGTCCTGGTGCGAACCAGGTTCAGCTGGAAGATTCCCACTTCCTCCACCTTGTACGTGGCGTGGCTGTTCATGAACATGATCTCATCGCCTTCGGAGACCTTACCTTCAAAGAGCCTGAAGTGCACAATGACTCCCCTGTATGGGTCGTAATGGCTGTCGAAGATCAGGGCCTTAAGGGGTTTTTCGGAGTCTGCCTCCGGTGCAGGAATGTACTGCACGATGGCCTCGTAGAGTTCATCCACCCCTTCTCCGGTCTTGGCGGAGACTTTCTGGGCCATGTCCGGGTCAAGCCCAAGGTCATGGTCTATCTGCTCAAGGCATGACGGAATGTCCGCGCTGGCGAGGTCAATCTTGTTTATCACAGGGATGATCTCAAGGTTGTGCTCCATGGCCATGTAGAGGTTGGCAAGTGTCTGAGCCTCCACTCCCTGAGATGCGTCGATCAGAAGAAGCGCACCCTCACAGGAGCTGATGGCCCTTGAGACCTCATATGAAAAATCCACGTGACCCGGAGTGTCTACAAGATTGAGCTCGTACTGCTGGCCGTCCCTTGCCGTATAAGGGATGGTGACTGCCTGGCTCTTGATGGTAATCCCGCGCTCACGCTCGATGTCCATGTTGTCCAGAATCTGTGTCTGCTCAGGGCCTCTTGTGGTGACAAGGGCGGCCTTCTCGATGAAGCGGTCAGCCAGCGTGGACTTGCCATGATCTATGTGGGCGATGATGCAGAAGTTTCTCTTGTGGGCGGTGTCAACCATCTCTTACCTCGTCGTCACGGATCCGGAAATCACAGGATATCTGAGTTCTTCGGGCCTACAGCCTCGAATCCCAAAAGCTCCCTGACCTCATTGTCATCCAAAGTCTCCTTGGCGACTAGAGTCTGGGCAAGCTTGTCGAGCTGATCCTTGTGCTCAGTGAGGATCTTTGTGGTGTCCTTCATGCACTCGTTGAGAATCTTGTTGATCTGCTCGTCAATCCTTTTGGCCGTCTCCTCAGAGAAGTCCTTGTGCTGTGCGATCTCACGTCCGAGGAACAGGGGCTCTCCCTCTGAGCCTAGGCTGATGAATCCCAGATCACTCATGCCCCACTCGGTGACCATGCGGCGTGCGATGTCCGTAGCCTGCTTGATGTCTGCGCTCGGTCCCGTGGATGTCTGGCCGTTGAGGATCTTCTCTGCCACGTAGCCGCCCATGGCCATCTTGATATGGCTCATAAGCGAGCTCTTCTTCATGTAGGACTGATCCTTCTCAGGAAGTCCCATGGTCACTCCGCCGGCGTTCCCGTGCGGGATGATCGTGACCTTGTAAAGCGGATCGATGTCAGGAAGGTAGTAGAACATGAGGGCATGTCCGCTCTCATGGTATGCTGTCAGAAGCTTGTCCTCTGGTGTCATGACATGGCTCTTCTTTGCAACTCCAAGGACCATCTTGTCCCTGGCCTGCTCAAAATCAGCCATGGTTACCATCTTGCGGCCCTGTCTGGTGGCAAAGAGCGCAGCCTCATTGACCAGATTGGCAAGATCAGCTCCGGATGCACCAGGTGTGGCACGGGCAATCTTCTTGAGGTCTACCTCAGGATCTGTCTTCACATGTGAGGCATGGATCTTGAGGATATCCTCACGCTCGTTGATATCCGGAAGAGTGATGGCAACCTGTCTGTCAAAACGTCCCGGTCTGAGAAGTGCCGGATCAAGGACATCGGCCCTGTTGGTTGCTGCTATGACTATGACTCCTGTGGTGGTGTCAAATCCGTCCATCTCAACAAGAATCTGGTTCAGTGTCTGCTCTCTCTCATCGTGGCCTCCGCCGAGTCCGCTTCCCCTTGAGCGTCCGACTGCATCAATCTCATCGATGAACAGGATACACGGTGAGTGCTTGCGGCCCTGGTCAAAGAGGTCTCTGACCCTGGCGGCTCCCATTCCGACGAACATCTCGACGAAGTCTGATCCGCTTGTATGGAAGAAACTAACTCCGGCCTCTCCTGCCACAGCCTTGGCAATCAGGGTCTTACCGGTTCCCGGAGGTCCCACAAGCAGGACTCCCTTGGGGATCTTGGCTCCGATCTCGGAGTATTTCTTAGGATCCTTGAGGAACTCGACGACTTCCTGAAGCTCATATTTGGCCTCTTTCTGGCCTGCCACATCATTGAATGTGATCTTTATGTCCTTGTCTGTGTACTGCTTTGCGTGGCTCTTTCCGAACTGCATCATCTGGCCGTTCCCGGTGGTCTGGCGCAGAAGCATGATGGTGAATCCAATGAAGATCAGCCACGGCAGGAACTCAAGTATGATAGCCAGAATGGAGACATCGGCCTCAGAGCCCACTATCTCAACCTTGTGGTTCTCCAGAAGTTCAAGAAGCGTGTCATCCCTGTACGGGATCCTTGCCTTATACTCTGTTCCGTCATATGTGGTGAAGATTATTATAGAACTGTTCTTGATATTGGCGCTGTAGACCTTTCCGTTCTCGACAGCCGTCTTGAAAGTGGTGTATGAGACCTCTGCGGCATTGTTACGGGATGAGAAAAGCGTCAGTGCGAACAGAATGAGAAGACCTGCGAAAATGATCAGGCCTATGCGGTTTCTCCTTGACTTGAGAGGGTTATTGCCGCCCTGGTTCATGCCGGGATTCGGTCTCTGGGAGCCTCCTCCGTTTGAGGATCCGCCTCCGTTCTGTCTGGGACCGGAGGGATCTCTGGGTCTCCAGTAAGCATCAGGATCGTTCTTGTCTTTCTGGTTTTTCTGAGATTGTGAATCACCCTTGTTTCCTGACTCGATGCCTGCGAAGCTATCCGGTTTGACATGCTGCATCTCATCGAACGGTGTCTCTTTCCAGAATGATTTGGCACCGTTGTCCTGCTGTTCTTTGTTTTCGGGAGTCTCTTTTCTGAGCTCCTCGTCTTTTTCGTTGTTGTCCATAATTAACCTTTAGAGACAATATATAAAGGAAAACGGTTTGGGGCAATAGAAGTTCGAAACTTCACACAAATTCTATCTTTGCCTCCGAAAGCCGATCCGAACACTGCACAGATGCCGCTCTCATCCTCCAGAACAGGCACCCTGCACCTGAGAAATGCAGGAATTCCCATGTCCTGAAGCAGCCTTCCGACCGTCTTCCAGCCACCCTTGAGGCGGATCTTGTCACCGTCCTTGGCGAACCTGATGACTGTCTTTCCTTGAAACAATGATGGATCCATGCACAGGGAGAGAGATGAGTCTGCCTGCTGTGCACATTGATAATCTGACGCGCTTTTTCCGCGTCTGAAACGCATGCAACCCGGAAGCTCCAGTATCTGACTGATTTCAGGATTGAACTCCGCATTAAAGTTGTAAAAGAGATTGTCCTCATCAGGATTAGTCAGATAGAGATTCCCATGATAAATGGTAAAGAGTGCTCCGTTTGCCCCCACACTGCAGTCAGATCCGGCGGCAATTGCCTCAAGAGCCCTTGAGAGCAATGTCATTGGCAGTTCCTTCTCAGGGAAGACAGAATCCCACAGACAGTAAACTACCCGCATTCTGGCAGAGACGTTTTTCCCTTCAAATTCTGCAATCCTGTATGGAAGGCTGATTTTTGTCTTTGGATGTTCATTCCCTTTGCCGGAGGCTTCCTCCGCTAGAGCCAAAATTACCTGCTCAAAGTCAGGCCAGATGGCTTGAATCTCAGGAATAGCTTGATTTCTAATAAGATTGCGTGAGAAATAGGCATCTGAATTAGTGCTGTCAGTACTCCAGACAAGATTCCTCTCTGTGTTATAAGATTCCATATCAGACCTGGTCAGATCAAGCACAGGACGCACCAGATGACGCCTCTCGTCCTTCTCCTTAATGGCAGAGAGCGTGATTGACGGAGAACCGGCCTTGAGTCTCATGAGGATTGTCTCCACAAAGTCCTGCCTGTGATGGGCAGTAAGGATCCAGTCAGAACCGGTTCTCTGCCTCTCCTCCTCAAGAAGATTGTAACGCAGGTGCCTTGCGGCATCCTCAGTACCGCCGCCTCTTATTGCGGCAAGGGTATGAACCTCTCCCTCATCAAGCTCACGGACTGTGAGGCTGATGCCTAATGTGGTGCAGTTCTTTTTGTTGAGCTCTATCTCTTTCTCAAGTTCACTTTCATCCCGCAGACGGTGGTTCACATAGACGGCACTGACTCTGTCAGTTCCAAGTGTGCTTGAACAGAGCGCAAGAAGAGCAAGTGAGTCACAGCCGCCTGAGAAAGCGACCAACACCTTGCTGTTCTCTCCGATGAGGCTTTTGATTTTCTCAGAGAATGCCCTTTCTGTTGAATTCAAGCTGAAGCTCCTCCACCGATACGCCGTTGATGTATTTTACAATCGCCTTGGCAGCATCCTCAATGGCCTTGTCTATAGCAATCTTCTTCTCGCCCTCAGGCTCGATTCCGATCACATGGTCAACAACCTCGGTGCCTTCCGCCGGACGGCCTATCCCTATGTAGATGCGGACAAAATCACTTCTCCCGAGTTTCTCCGCTATGCTGGCCAGACCCTTCTGTCCGGAGTATCCGCCACCCTTGCGGATCCTGAGTCCTCCGGCTGCAAGGTCCATGTTGTCACAGACAACGACAAAATCATCATCGGCCTTAAAAGATCCCATGATGTTTCCGCTTGCGTTCATGAATGTGAGAGGCTGGACCAGAAGAGCATCCTGGCCCTTGTTGTTCTCCGGGCGGACCTTCGCCTGCCTGTATAAACGGAAACAGCGCTTTTTCAGGGTGACCCGAAAAAACGCTGCTGCCTGCTGCACGGCGTCAAAACCTACGTTGTGGCGCGTGTGCTCGTACTTAGAACCCGGATTTCCAAGTCCAAGAACAACGATCATACAATCTGGAAATCAGCATGGATGAGTTTTCCATACATGATGTTTTCCTGAAGGGCCTTGAAGATGCACTTGTATGTCTTGCCACCTACGACAATCTCGCACTCCTTGCCTACTGCAAGCTTTCTGAGTGTGAGGTCAAAGTCATGGGCGTCGAGGACGATGTGGAAGTTTCCCTCTTTGCCGTACATCTCTGCAGGAAGCTTACCTGCACGGACGAGTCTCCTGGATCCGGCTGAACCGAAATCCTCTGTTCTGAGCTCTGCATTGATCTTGATCATTTTTGTCTCCTACTCTCATTGGCTCTTGGGGCATCTGTCCCGGCCAATTACCATTGATTTACCCTCGGCTTAGCCTCAGGCTCTGCAAACATAGCACAGAACGGGATGTTTTGTCCACAGATTTCTGCTACTATATGGATATGTTAAAACGCTCAGGCATAATCAGGGTAGTACTGTTTGCATTGGTCATCGCGGTCATCGCCGTGCTGGCTTTGGACACAACCGGAATAATAGACATAGGTTCATGGTTCTCGAACTCGGCAAAGGCTAATTTCATCCCCTATCCGGAGTTCTCATCATCAGTGGAGAGCGGCAAGGTCTCTGAGGCCATACTTGAGTCCGGCAGGATTGT